>DASSIZ010000053.1 GCA_035691485.1 Terriglobales bacterium | reverse complement strand
TGGCCGGGGAGAGCCGCTCATGAGAATGGAGCTCATCCAGCCGTTTATTAATGCCGCCGACGCGGTTTTCGCCGAATCCCTTCAAGGGCCGACAAAAATCATCGACGTCGAGATGGACGAAAACGCCTACCGCCGCAAAGGCGTGGCCGCCCTGATCACCATCAAGGGCGACATTGAAGGCCGCGTCATCCTCGATCTTTCGTCGGAAGTTGCCGTGAAAGTCGCCAGCGTGCTGGCGGGCGCTGAACTGGAAGCTAGCGAGCAACTCGTGCGTGAAACGGTTTGTGAACTCGCGAACATGGTCATCGGCAATTCCGTCACGCTGCTCAATGATCAGGGTTTTCACTTCAAGGTGTTTCCGCCGGAAGTGCACATGAATGAAGCGGGGCTCGCGGGCAGCGCCGACACCGAAGCGCTGGTGGTTTGCATGGGGACGCCCTGCGGCGACATTTTCCTGAACATCGCCATGCGCTACCTACACCGCCGCCGCGCCGAACGCTCCGCCGTCCCCGCTCTTGATTGAGCGCTTTTTTTAATGTGGCGACGCCCTTCGCGTGGCCATCTTCGCCGCTATTTCTGTGCCAAAGTCGCAAGCTTGTCGAAGAATCGCTTGATCATCATTTTCGCCGTGCCGTCAATGAGCCTCTGGCCGACCGCTGCCATCGTTCCGCCCACCTGCGCATCACCTTCGTAGGAAACATCGGTGCCGCTGTCGCGTGCCGTTAGGTATAGCAATCCATCGCCTTTCAGGAAGCCGATGCGGCCGGTGCCTTCGACGATCATTCGAAAGCTCGAAGGCGGCTGCTGATCCGTGATGTACACTTTGCCTTCAAATTGTCCCGAAAGTGCGGCGAGAAGCACTTTCATCTTCATGCGGTATTCGTCGGGGCCGATTTTTTCCAGGCTTTCACACCCGGGCATAGCCTGCGCGAGAATCGCCGGGTCTTGTAGGATTTGATACGCGTGCTCGGGTGCCATGGGCAAAGTATAAGAGCCTGAGATTTTCATGTTCACCCGAAGGGTCTTTGTAGTGGCGGGTCTTCAGACCCGTTCTTTGTTGCCATGCGCGAGCATAATATGAGGTTCAATGGAAATGTTGTGGCTGTGGCCTGAGATCCTCACGCGATTCGCGAAATCGCGGTCCTGATCGCGCGCGCCGCGTGGACGACCGCCAGATGCCGCCGGTAATCGGCCGAAGCATGCAGATCCGAGTTTGCGTCGATTCCTTGCGCAACGAGCGCCGCAGCAGCTTGGATGTCAGCCTGCGCCCCGGCCTTACCTTCCAGCGACTTCTCAGAAGCCGTGGCCCGGTATGCGCGATTAGAAAGTCCGGTAACGCCAATCCTCACAAAGGAAAGTTTTCCTGCGTTCACGCGTACACGCGCTGCGACTCCCACAATCGCGAAGCCGCTGGCCGGCTGAACCATCTTCTGGTAGCTCGTGCCGGTGCGCGCATCGTCGATAGGAACAATCACCTCGCGCAGAATTTCGCCAGGCTCGAGCGCGGTGGTAAACGCGTCAACAAAAAAGTCGGCCGCGCTGACCGTGCGCTCCGATTTCGCGCCTTGAAGAACGAATTTGGCTTCCAGCGCCTGCAGTGCCGCGGGATAATCCGCCGCGGGATCCGCATGCGCCACGCTGCCGCCGATCGTGCCCATGTTGCGCACCTGCACGTCACCGATGGCCGCCGCAGTTTCCGTAAGCAAAGGGCATTTCTGCCGCAGCAGCGCGGAGCTTTCGATGTCGTAATGCGACGCCGTGGCGCCAATGTGCAGCTGACCTCCGACCTCTCGGATGAAGTTCAGGTCCTTGAGCGTGCGCAAATCCACTAGATGCTCGGGCGCGGCGAGCCGCAGTTTCATCATGGGAATCAGGCTCATCCCGCCCGCAAGCGGCTTGGCACCGCTGGCAAGCAGATGTAAAGCTTCATCGAGCGATTTGGGAGCGGTGTATTCAAATTTTTGCGCAATCATTTCCGTTGCTCCTCTCAGTTCCCCAGCTCAGTTCTTCGTAGCCAGAACTTTCCAGATTTTTTCCGGCGTCAGCGGCATGTCGAGGTGACGCACCCCCAGCGGAGAAAGTGCGTCAACCACAGAATTGACGACGGCGGGTGAGCACCCAATCGTGCCCGCTTCGCCGACGCCTTTCACGCCGAGCGGATTCACCGGTGACGGCGTGCACGTGTGCTGGCTTTCAATCCACGGCATCATGTGTGCGCGGGGGAGCGCATAGTCCGTCAATTCGCCGGTGACGAGTTGTCCATTGTCGTCATAAACCGCCTGCTCCCACAACGCCTGCCCGAGGCCTTGCGCCACACCGCCGTGGATTTGCCCGTCGACAATGAGCGGATTCAAAATGTTCCCGCAATCGTCGACTGCAACGTAGCGGCGGATCTTGATCTGGCCGGTTTCGTTGTCGATATCTGTGACCACGATGTGCGCGCCAAAGGGGAACGTGAAGTTCGGCGGCTCCCAGAAGCGCGTGGCCATCAACCCGGGCTCCGTGTTCGGAGGCAGTTTCAATGCGCGATACGTGGCTCCCGCAATTTCCTGGAACGTTTTCGAGTTGCCCGTCTTGTTGTCAATGACCTGCCCGCCAATCAGCGAAACGTCTTCCGATTCCAGCAGCATCGCGCCGAATTTTTTGACCTTGGCTTTCAAGTCTTGCAACGCGTAGTAAAGCGCCGTGCCGCCAACCGCTGTGGCCCGGCTGCCGAAAGTTCCGATGCCATATTGCACAATGGCGGTATCGCCGCGAATCACCAGGATGTCGTCGAGACCGACCCCAAGCTCATCGGCGGCAATTTGCGCGAACGTAGTTTCTTCGCCCTGCCCGTGCGGGCACGCCCCCGTCATGATGGTGACTTTGCCGCTGGGCTCGATTTTCACCGTGGCGCTTTCCCATCCGCCCGCGGGCGTCGCGGGCGACGGGCCGATGGCGCAGATTTCGCCGTAAGTAGAAATGCCGATGCCCATGTATTTGCCTTGCTTGCGCAAGTCGGTTTGTTCCTGGCGCAGCTTGTGATAGCCAACGAGGTCGAGCGCCTTCTCCAGCGGCGTCGCGTAATCACCGGAGTCATACATGAGGCCCGTGGCCGTGGGATAGGGGAAGTTGTCCTTGTTGACGAAATTCTTGAAGCGAATTTCCGCCGGATCCATCTTCAGCTCAGCCGCAAGAATATCGACCATACGCTCGATCCCGTGCGTGGCTTCGGGGCGGCCCGCGCCGCGATACGCATCCGTCGGCACGCAATTCGTGAACACGCCCACGATATCCGCGCGAATGTTCGGCGTGTTGTAAAGTCCTGGCATCATCAGAACACTCAACTGGGGAATCAGCGGCGTCAGCAACTGGTGATACGCGCCCACGTCTTGAATCAGTTTCAGCTTGATGCCGAGAATCGTGCCGTCGCGCTTCGCGGCGACTTCGTAGTAGTCCACGTGACCGCGCCCGTGAATCGTGCACGTAAAATTCTCGCGGCGCGATTCAATCCACTTGACGGGCTTGTTGATTTTCATCGACACGTAGCCCATCAGCGCTTCTTCGGCATAAACGTTCAGCTTGCTGCCAAACCCTCCTCCCACTTCCGGCGCGATCACACGCATGCGGTTTTCTTCCAGGCCGAGCATGCCCGCCACCAGCGTGCGCACCAGGTGCGGAATTTGCGTCGACGTGTAAAGGTTGAGCTGACGGTCCGCCCCGCGCCATTCGGCAACGACGCCGCGCGTTTCCATCGCCATGGGAACGAGCCGCTGGCTCACGATGCGCTGCTTCACCACGACATCGGCCTGCGCAAACGCCTTGTCGATATCGCCGCCGTCCTGGTGATACGTGAACGCGACGTTGTCCGGCCACTGTGGATGCACAGCCGGTGCGCCTTTCGCCAGTGCCTTCTCCGGGTTGGCCACCGCGGGCAGCACTTCGTAATCCACCTCAATCAAATCGGCGGCGTCGCTCGCCAGGTAACGGTCCCGCGCCACAACTACCGCGACGGGGTGTCCCACGAAATAAACGCGGTCAGTGGCGAGGATCGTATGCTGCGGCACGCGCAAGTCTGGCATCACGATGCCGCAGGGCACCGCGCCCACACCTTTCGTATCCTTGCCCGTGAAAACGCAAACCACTCCGGGTGCGGCTTCTGCTTTCTTCGTGTCAATCGAGCGAATGCGCGCTGCGGCGTGTGGGCTCCGCACGATCACCGCGTAGTTCATCCCTGGCATCTGGATGTCTTCGACATACGTTGCCGTACCGGTGATGAGCCGCGGATCTTCGCGGCGCCGGATGCGCTTGCCGACAAAAGTTTCGACTTTAGTCGTCGTGGTGGCCATGGTCGCCTCCTACTTTCCCGCGCCCGCAGCGGCGGCTTTTACCGCGTTGACAATGTGCTGGTATCCCGTGCAACGGCAAACATTGCCTTCGAGCCCGTGCCGAATCTCATCTTCCGTAGGAGCCGGATTGCGATCTAGAATCTGCTTCGAAGCCATAATCATTCCCGGCGTGCAGAATCCGCACTGCAATCCGTGCTCATTCCAGAACGCTTCCTGGACGGGATCGAGTTTTCCGTTCGTCGCCAGGCCTTCCACGGTCACGATCTCCGCGCCGTTGGCCTGCACCGCAAACATCGTGCAACTCTTAATCGCTCTGCCATTCAGCTCCACGGTGCACGCCCCGCAGAGCGAAGTTTCGCAGCCCATGTGCGTGCCCGTCAGGCCCGCGACGTCGCGCAGGAAATGAATCAGCAGCAGGCGTGGTTCGACGTCTTGGGAATAGCTTTTCCCGTTGATGGTGAGTGAAATGTTCATAGATCTTCTCCGGGCGGGGGACAACTCCAGCGTTGCAGAAGATACCAGAATATTGTGCCGGATGCACCAGTCAGTCCGTGACGGGGTGAGACGCGGACTGCTAGCGATACTCTTCGGCCAACAGCCTGGTTGGCCGCCTTGACACCCGCTTCTGCTCCCGCCAAGCTAAGACATCCCCTTCCAAAATCTGCGTATCACGTGTGAGTCCATGCGCATTCTTGTCGCTGAAGATGACCACTCCTTCGCCGAATTTCTGCAAAGGCGTTTGCAGCAGGAACATTTCGCCGTGCACGTCGTTTCCGATGGCTGCGAAGCCAAAAAAATAGCTTCCGAGCAGCCTTATGATCTGCTTCTTCTGGACCTGGATCTACCCGGGCGCGGCGGCTTGGACGTGCTGCGTGAGATTCGTTCGCGAAAACCCGATTTGCCCGTGGTCATCGTGACGGGTTCCAGTCTCGTCGAAGAACGCGTTCGTGGGCTCGACGCCGGTGCCGACGACTATCTGGCGAAGCCCTTTGCGTTTGCAGAACTTGCCGCCCGCATTCGCGCCGTGTTGCGCCGGGGAAACCGCCCGGGCCGCGCCGTGCTTCAAATCGATGACCTCGAGCTCGACCGCGTCAGCCATACCGTTCGCCGTGGCAGCCGCGATATCGAGCTCAGCCCCAAGGAATTCTCTTTGCTCGAATTCTTGATGCGCAACGAAGGCCAACCCGTCACGCGCCACTCCATCGCCGCGCAGGTCTGGCGCCTGAGCCTCGACAACATGACCAACGTCGTCGACGTCTACATCAACTATTTGCGTCGCAAGGTCGATTCCGGCCACGATCGTCCGCTCATTCGCACCGTTCGCGGCATCGGCTACCAAATCGGCGGCAACGGCCAGCCTGCTTCGCTACAGAGCTAGGAGAGCACCAGGTTTGCCCGTGTGGGGGCGCGCTTTAGCGCGTCCCCGTTGGGGCTTTTTTGCTTACTCTGAGAAACGAAGGAGAGAATGGCGCACGGGCTGCGCTTGACAACATTCATTAGCCATTGCATTGCGACAACTCTACGAACGTAGCGGGTTTTGTTATCCTACCCGGCGTGCAACCTCAATTCCTGATTGACACCGATACCGCCTCCGACGACGCCGTGGCTCTCATCATGGCGCTGCGCTCGCCCGATATCCGCGTCCTCGCACTTACCATCGTCGCGGGCAACGTCAGCGTGCAACAGGCCGCGCGCAATGCTTTGTACACGGCGGAACTTTGCGGCTCGAATGTTCCCGTTTTCGTCGGCGCAGGGAAACCGCTTCAGCGCGAACACCAAAGCGCGGATTGGTTTCACGGCCGCGACGGCTTGGGCGACCACGGTTATCCTGCCCCGCACCGTGCTCCGGAAAAGCTAAACGCTGCCGAAGCCATCGTCTCCACAATAGAAGCGAATCCCGGCCTGGTTCTTGTCACTCTGGGTCCGCTCACCAACATCGCCTTGGCGTTGCAGCGCAGGCCCGGCATCGCCGCAAAAGTCAGCCGCTGCGTCATCATGGGCGGCGCGCCGTGCTGCGAAGGCAACGTCACGCCCGCCGCCGAGTACAACATCTGGTGCGATCCCGAAGCAGCGCGCATTGTGCTTCGCAGCGGCCTTCCCGTGGAACTGGTCGGCTGGCATCTTTGCCGCGGCGAGGCCGCGCTCAACCTGAATGACATCGAGCGCGTTCTCAGCCTCGACAATCCGATCGCGCGCTTCGCCATCGAGTGCAACAGCCGCGCCCAGGAAGCGTACTTCGAGCAAACCGGCGAGCACGGTATTTCTTTACCCGATCCGATTTGCATGTCCATCGCGCTCGATCCTTCGATTGTCACCGAACAAACGGAGAATTACGTCGACGTGGAGACTTCCAGCGAACTCACCCGCGGCATGACCGTGGTCGACCGTCTGAATGTTGCCGCCAACGACCGCAACAAGTCCGTCTGGGCGTCCGTCCTGAACAAAGGCATCAAAGCCAAAGTGATTTGGACCATCGACATCGTCCGCTGGAAGCTCGCGCTTTTCCACGCCCTGCGCTAGCCCCCCCGGGCCCTTCCAACCTTCGGTTTTGACGAGTGTTCGATCTTGCACATACAGGACGTGACTCGTGGTTATAAGATCTTCGCCTCTCACCGACAGAGCTGGTTCTCCAGCGACCTGAAAACAATAATCGCCAGATTCGCAGTCGGAAGAATCCCAAAAAACTACTCAAAAGGAGCACACCATGACCCAAACCAGTGCTACGCAACGAAGCAGCGAGCAGGCAGATGCGATTCGTACGTTTCAGGTGAGTGTTCCGGATGCGGAACTCGCCGAATTGCGCAGGCGCATCAACGCGACGAAGTGGCCTGAGCGGGAAACCGTCGCGGATGCCACACAAGGCGTGCAGCTCGCGACTATGCAGAACCTCGCGCGCTATTGGGGGACGGATTACGATTGGCGCAAGTGCGAGGCGAAACTGAACGCCCTGCCGCAGTTCATCACCGAGATCGATGGGCTGGATATCCATTTCATTCACGTCCGTTCGAAGCATCCCAATGCGCTGCCGCTGGTCGTCACGCACGGCTGGCCAGGGTCGGTCGTCGAGCAGTTGAAGATCATCGATCCGCTGACCAACCCGACAGCGCATGGCGGCAGCGCATCTGACGCTTTCGATGTGGTGGTCCCGTCGATGCCCGGCTACGGATACTCAGGCAGGCCAACCGCCCCCGGGTGGGACCCCGCCCACATTGCACGAGCCTGGACCGTGCTGATGAAGCGCCTCGGCTACAACAAATTTGTGGCGCAGGGTGGCGATTGGGGTGCGGTCATCACCGAGCTGATGGGCGCGCAGGCGCCACCGGAATTGTTGGGCATTCACACCAACATGCCTAACGTGATTCCGGTCGACATCGACAAGGCAGCCTTTTCCGGGGCGCCGGCACCGGCAGGTCTCTCCGCTGACGAGAAGGTCGCTTATGAGCGACTGAGCTTCGTCTATGCAAAGGGCATCGGCTATGGCTTCCAGATGGGGCTGCGACCGCAGACGCTGTACGGAATCGCGGATTCACCCGTCGGCCTGGCGGCTTATTTCCTTGATCACGACGCGCGCAGCTATGAGCTCATCGCGCGCGTCTTTAACGGACAGTCTGAGGGCCTCACGCGGGACGACATCCTCGACAATGTCACGATCACCTGGTTGACCAACACCGCGCTTTCTGGCGCCCGTCTCTATTGGGAGAACAAGGGGGCGTCGTTCTTCGCTGTCAAGGGCGTCGACCCCGCCATCCCGGTTGCCGTGAGCGTCTTCCCTGACGAACTCTATCCAGCTCCACGGAGCTGGGCGGAGCGGGCATATCCCAAACTGATCCATTACAACAAGCTCCCCAAGGGAGGTCACTTCGCCGCATGGGAGCAACCGAAACTCTTCTCCGAAGAGCTTCGCGCAGGATTCCGGTCATTGCGCTAGTTCGAATATCGGGCGGGGCGGCGCGCCGAGGCGCCGCCTTCCCGAAATGTCGCGCTTCCGTCGACGACAGAGAAGGCCGCACGCCAAGCCTTCGCAAAAAGACCAACCTCAATTCAATCCAAAAAAAAGGAGCGATATCATGAGCCAAGCAGGAGTTACGCAACAACGCACCGAGCCTTCGCAGTTCAACGCCGACCGCACCCATCCGGGCCGGTGGACGATCACCTTCAGCAACCCGCCGATCAACATGTTTTTTCCCACAACGATCGTCGAATTGCGAGCGCTAATGACCGACCTCGAGGCGGACCCGTCCGTGAAGGTCGTAGTGTTCCAGTCGGCGAATCCCGATTTTTTCATCGCTCATCTCGACGTAGCCAAGGCAGCGGAACGGCCAGAGATGCTGGGCCTTTGGCGCGACTTTGTGCTGCGCCTCTCGTCCGCGCCAATCGTGAGCATCGCCAAAATTCGCGGCCGCACGCGCGGCATCGGTAACGAGTTCGTGCTGGCCTGCGACATGCGCTTTGCCAGCCGGAAAAGCGCCCTATTCGGCAACCCCGAAGTCGGCGTCGGACTGGTCCCGGGCGGTGGAGCGCTGGAATGGCTCCCGCGCTTGGTCGGCCGTTCGCGCGCACTTGAGATCGTCCTCAGCGGCGACGATTTCGATGCCGATATCGCCGAGCGCTATGGCTGGGTGAACCGCACGCTGGACGACGACCACCTCGACTCGTTTGTCGATGCACTCGTCCGGCGTCTGGCCTCGTTCGACCGTGAAACGCTGGCCGCGGCGAAGGCCCAGGTCAATCGGTTCGGGATGCCGACAGCTGCCGAGCTTCAGTCGAGCAACGACTTGTTCTTCCCATTGCTGGCCTTGCCAGGTGCGCAGGCGCGCCGTGCCAAGATCCGAGGTATCGGTTACGGTGTTCGGAGCGACTTCGAATTGAACTTCGGCCGGTACCTCCCTGCGTTCGGGCGGACGGACGACGATGCCACGGACGTAGGGGCGAATCTTTAGATTCGCCCGGGTCAATCCAACGATTGACCCATGTTCTTGGCCGTGCCTCGGACCCGGTGCCTCTGTAGGGGCGGGGCTTGCCCCGCCCGCTCTTCGCCCTCGAGCGGTTCTCTCGATGAATCTCTCTTCTCCATCGCGCCACTCTTGTCCCATGAATCTCTCTGATCTGCATGCGGCGTCGCTCTTTAGGGCGACATCTTTTTTTTGTAGCGCCGGCATCTTCCCGGCATCCTTTCCGTTTGCCTCTGTAGGGGCGAATCTCTAGATTCGCCCGGGTCAATCTTCCTCGATGAATCCCTCTTCTCCATCGCCCCACTTTTGTGAGACGAATCTCTTTGATCCAAGGGCATCAAAGCCAAGGTCGCTTGGACCATCGACATCGCCCGCTGGAAGCGGGCCCTGTTCCACGCGTTGCGCTAACGGGCTCGACCCTAACCGCACTGTCAGTTCCTGGTAACAAAACGAATCGGGGGTTAGCACGGGGAGGGACAGATCAACCAGCCTGCCTCGCCTAACGAGCCTCACGGTTAGGAGTCCGCGTAGCGACGTATCGAGACAGCCACAGACACGCCACCGGCAAACGTTACCAGTGGAATCAGCCACAAATTAAACGAGGGAACATTCGGAACAAGCACAGGCAGAAGAAGCAGGCCAGCTACAAAGCTGAGAAAAGCATACTGCACTGAGCTGGCCGACGGCCACAGACCGACGCAGGAGACCGCCACAAGCACACCCAGACTCGCCGCCATCATGGGAATCCACTGGTCACCATCTTCGGAAGTCACTGTGCACGGCTGCGTGGAACTTCCTGCCTCGTTCGCGTTGCTTGCGGAGCGACCAACTGCTGCGCCATTAACAAACTCTCCCCGCATAACAGCAGCGATTTCGTCCTTCGTGAGCGCAAACGAGTAGATCCGCACGTCGCGCATCAAGCCGGCGAATTCAAAGCCCTTCAAATCGCTCCGCCTACCGAGGTAAACTGGCCCGCGGGAACTGCGCTGAGTGCTGGTTACCGGGCCAACCAGGGGGCCGTTGTCTAGCTTCCCGTTCAGGTAAACGTCGAGCGCGCGCTTCGGGGCGTCATAAACTCCGGCCACGTGATACCAAGTGCCAGTGACGAGCGGGGTGGCTCCGTATCGCGCCATGAGATGTCCGCAGGCGTTGCTGAGTTTGAATCCGATAGTTGGCGCTCCTTTGTCGATGGTCGTGTCCAGCTGATAACCAGAACGAGAGTGAAGCTGCGAGATGATCGCTGCGTCATCATATGGAAAAGAAGAGGAGTTGATCCAGGCAGTGATTGTCATGCTCCCGGCAAGCCGAAGCGCTGTTGAGCGGCCAACGTCGATATATTCCTTCCTGCCGTCGAACACAACGGAAGTCCCTATTGGGCCCGAAGCGAGCTCTGGTTCGGTGGTGGACCGCCCGTTAAGACCGTGTCCCGAGGAATCAAGTGCTACTCGACCACCCTTTTCGTCCAGCTTCCAGTAGCCTTCGAGCGTACCTGGGGAAGTAGCTCCGCGCTTACTAACGTCTGGCCCCATCTGGGCCCATACCTCAGCCACCAGCGCTAAAGCGGCTGCGGCAGCTACTAATGTCGTCCATCGGTTGATCTTTAAGGAGGGTGAACGAATCTTCCAATGCGCACTCATGACCGCGCCAAGCAAAGCTCCTATGACGTTCGTGATAAAATCCCAGACCGACGGGTCGCGGTACATCATTACTATCTGGCTCGTTTCCGCAAGGCCTGACATCAAGGCTGCTGCGGCAAGAGCTCGGAGGATGCCAAATTCCCCAAGTACAAATCCCACTGGAACGAATCCGAGAACATTCACAAAGGCATGGGATGGATCGATTCGCAAGTCTACGGTGGAATAATGCCCCCGCGAGAGTATCTCGATGGGAATCGCGATTGCGGCGAGAGTCAGGAATATCACTGGAGCGCACAATTTGATTCGAGTCACCACGATCGTCCCCACGATTCCGCTTTCAGCATAGTCCAGAAATCACCGCAGTTTCCACACTGCCGCTCCCCGTCCGGGTGGCGCACCATTCGGTTTTTCAGGATGGCGCGCTGCAGGAGGGGTGTCGGGTTTTTCTCAAATCCTCTCAGGCCGCGCGCAACCCCGGGAAAAGACCCTACGGACGAGACTATCTACCCTTTATCACTCTAGCTGGTGCTCGAAGCCGGCGGGTCAGGGCGCGCTATTCCCAGTAAGTCATGTTGTATCAATGCGTTACGGCCATGATCGCGGCGAGCTAACTTCGTTCACGGTCGTCTAAGTCGTTCTCCTGCATCGAATATGTAGTTGCAGCCGACATTGAGAAAAGGGCAACTTCTTTCTCACTACGGTGTTCTACGTATGGGAGCCGCAAAGGTGTTAGGCTTCCGTCGGAAGGGCTTACCCAGCGGGTCACTGAGTGTTGAGTGTCGCTTCCTAGAACAGGGGTTCGTCATGGAGACGATCAAGTTTAGCGGCAGGAGCAAGTTGGCGCTCTTGGCGTGTGTTGCCGGGCTTTTGCTGTTTGTCGCGCCGCAGGCGCGCGCCGATGATGATAGTCAGGATCCTCCCACGCGTGTTGCGCGCATTGGTGTTACAGACGGTTCCGTTTCCTTACAGCCGGGCGGGGAAGGTGACTGGGGCAGCGCCCAGCGTAACCGCCCCATGACCATTGGCGACAAAATGTGGGTTGACAAGGATTCCCGCGCCGAATTGCAGGCCGGAGAAGTCACTCTGCATCTCGGCAGCATGACCGCTCTTTCTTTCCTGAACCTCGACCAGGGCATTACGCAAGTCCGCCTGCCCGAAGGCAGCCTCAACTTCCGCGTTCGCGAACTGCATGAAGGCGACGTCGTCGAAGTCGATACTCCCAACATCGCTTTCACCGTGAAGGAAGCCGGTGACTTCCGCATCGACGTCAGCGAAACAGGCGATTCCTCTCGCGTGATCGTCATTCGAGGTGGCGGAGAAGTCAGCGCCGGTGGGCAAACCTATCCCGTACATGCCGGTGAGCAGGGCGAATTCAACGGCGCCCAGAATCCCACTTACTCCATCACACGCGCCCCGGGTCCTGACGGCCTCGACCGTTGGGCCGAAGAGCGCGACTTAAAAATGGATCGCTCCGCGTCCGGCGACTACGTTTCCCGTGACATGCCCGGTTACGACGACCTCGACGACTACGGCTCCTGGCGTGACGAGCCGGAGTACGGTCATGTCTGGTATCCCAACGACGTTGGCCCCGACTGGGCTCCCTACAGCGTCGGTTATTGGAACTGGGTTGGTCCTTGGGGCTGGACTTGGGTGGACTACGAGCCTTGGGGCTTTGCTCCCTTCCACTACGGCCGCTGGGCCTTCATCGGCGGCGCTTGGGGTTGGTGCCCCGGACCGTTCATTGGTCCTCCGATTTACGGGCCGGCCTTCGTCGGCTTCCTCGGCGGAGGCTGGGGTTTCGGCTTCGGCGCAGGTTTTGGTGTGGGCTGGTTCCCGCTGGGCTGGGGCGAGCCGTTCTTCCCCTGGTTCCACTGCGGCCCCCGCTTCATCAATGTAATTAACGTCCACAACACGTTTATACGGAACGTGAATATTCTGAACACCAGGAACATTCGCAATGTTAATTTCGTGAACGCGCACAACTTGCGCGCGGTCACCACCACTTCCCGCGGCAATTTCATGAACGGCGGGCGCGTCAATCGCGGCGGGCAGCACCTTACGCAAGGGGCGCTCAACGGCGCGCGCTTCTCCAACTCCGTGGGTATCCGGCCGACGCAGCACAGTTCGCTGGGCAGCGCCAACTTTAATGCGCGCGCGGCGCATCCGCCCGCGCGTCTGCAGAATCGCTCGGTCATGGCGCGCACCGCGCCGGCGCGCGCCGCTTCGCGTTCTGCGGTACGGCCGGAGAATGGCCGTACCTTCGCTGCCACGCGGTCGGAAAACGCGCGAATCAACAGCGTCGCACGAGCTAACGGCGCTGAGAGCAGGCCGGGCAATGTGCACGCCAACGCTGGCGCGGAAAGCAGGCCAGGGAATATGCGCACCAACGCTGGGGTAGAAAACAGGCCCGGCAGCGTGCAGGGCAATGCGCGCGGCAACGCCGGGGAAAATGCGCGCCAGCGCGATCTCTCGCAGAACCGGCCGCCTTCCGCATCATCGAATGGGCGCGCTGGGAACAGCTCCCGCGTCTGGGAAGCCCAGGGCAATAGCTCAGACCGTGGACGCGCTCCGCAGGGATTTGGTTCAAATCGTCCTTCGAATGCGCCTGCACAGAACTCGCGGAGCGCGATGAGTGATCGGCCCCAGCAAGGGCTAGGCAATTCGAACCGTGGCGGCAATGCACCGGCGCAGTCCGGCAGGGTTCAGTCGGACCGTCCGCCGTGGGCTCGTGCGGGCGCGAGTCCTTCGGAACGCTCGTCCGCGCCAAACTACAGCGGCAACCGTCCGAATTATTCCAATGGTGGCCGCGCGAATGAGGCTCCCCAGCGGAATTACAATGGCAATCGGCCGAATTATTCCAATGGGGGCCGCGTGAATGAGCCTCCGCAGCGGAATTACGGCGGCAACCGACCAGACTATTCCAACCGCGGCCGTTCGTATGAACCGCCGCAGCGCAATTACAGCCCTCCATCGTACGGAAACCGTGGCTCCTCGCCGCGGACTTATTCTCCGCCGAGCCGCAGCTACCCGGCGCCTTCCCGCTCCTACTCTCCTCCCAGCCGCAGCTACGGTAGCTATGGTGGCGGCGGAGGTGCTCGTAGTTCTGGCGGAGGCGGTGGCCGCAGCTATAGCGGGGGTGGCGGAGGAGGCCGTAGTTATGGTGGCGGTGGGGGAGGCTCTCGCGGAGGTGGTGGAGGTGGCGGATCGCACAGCAGTGGGGGCGGTGGCTCCCACGGCGGTAGCGGCCGTCCGCATCGCTAATTCGCACTTGTGACCTTCAGGCCCGCCCGATCTCTTCGGGCGGGCTTTTCTTTTCCGCCAGTGGCTCGCCTCGACCGTCAGGATCCGGGCACATGGCAGCTTCGTGGTCCATGGGAGAGAACAAATCGGCCTCTCTGGTTCTTCCGAAACGCCTTGTCTCGTTCAGCTCCTTTCCTTCGTAACTTCGCTGACTCTGAATCGCAGGCCGCAGCTTGCCCGCGGCGAGGGCGTGCAAGGCGCGCAGACGCGCGCTGAGTTCCGCTGATGTAAGGTGCCCCTCCCGGTACAGCCAGCGCAGAAAATTCCCGGCCGTTGAGTCACCCTTCCTTGCGTTGCATTCCTGGCAGCAGGAAGCCAGATTGCGATACGAGTTGCAGCCCAACTCAGCGCGGGGGACGATGTGGTCGAGACAAAGCATGCGAGGCTTGGTGCGGCGTAAACAGTAAAAGCAGCGGCCGCGCTCGCGCGCATGGATGGCCTGGCGCAGTGTCTTAGTTTGCATAAAGTCGATTTCTTCCAGGGCGATTGCGCCGTCAGGCTGCGCGGCGTTGGACGTCCCAACCGGACCGGGGCGCGGCGCGGGAATCTCCTCCGGCAAGCGCACCTCGACCACATGGCCCGCCGTGCTGCGTTCGACCAGGCGAAACACGCCTCGCTCGATCAGGCGGCGCACGGACTGCCGCGCCGATGCGATGGAGAGGCGGATGGCGCGGGCGACCGAAAGAATAGTGAAGCGCACCTGGCGCTTTCCTTCGAGGTGGCTATGGCGGAAGAGATAAGAATAGACGGCGCGGTCGATGACGGTTAACCGCAACCGCGGCACGAGCACGTCTTCAAATTGTTTCCAGA
>DASSIZ010000052.1 GCA_035691485.1 Terriglobales bacterium | reverse complement strand
GCAGGAACTCGCCGACCTGGCGCTGTTCCTCTACACCCTGCATTACCAGGAGCCGTCCGGATCGCCGCAGGTGGGCAGCAGCATCTTCAGCTGGCGCGGTTGCGCCGATTGTCACGGAACGCACGCCCAAGGAACGTCGCGCGGACCCGGCCTGCGCGGGCGCAGCCAGACCTACACCGCGGTGCGCCTGGCGACCAGCCTGTGGGGACACGGGGCACAGATGTACGAGGAAAGTCGCAAGGCCGGTCGAGGCTGGCCGATGCTGCAGGAAAACGATGTGGGAGACCTGCTCTCGTTCCTGAATACCCCAGTGGAGACGCGGAAATAAGCGGAATTATTGGATGGATACCACGCTGATGGTGTTGGTCTTGCTGTCCAGTTTGCCCTTGACGGCAACTTTCTTGCCAGCGAATTTTTCGGCCTCTGGCTTCATCGGACAACGCAGGCGAGCAAACGTCGCGTGGGGCGCTGGTCGAGGCCTGGGCCTAATTGGTGATCAGCAGCAAGGCGGTGCCGGTTCCGAGATGGACGGTCTTTTTGGACTGCAAAACGATCTCGCCGACTGGCTCGGCGTTGCCGGCGTGGCTGATCTCAAGGAAGCGGAAGCCATAGGCGCCGCAAGCGGACGAAGCGAACACCCACACCGCCAATCGGCGGTCGCCGCTACCGTTCTCGCACCCCGGCTTTGGCACGGGCAGAAGCACCGAGACAACGCCATCCTTGACCGGATCGCCGACGATCTGGGAATCATGCATGACGTGGCCGCCGCCGCGATAGACGACGTCCTCGCCGACTTGAACCGTAATCCAACTCGCGGCCGCGTCCCTTTCCACTGGGCCAGTCTTGGGCAGTTGCGCTTCCTGAACTTCATAGGGGGAGGCGAGCGCGCGCAGGCTGGTGGAGACCTGAAGGTTGCGATCCTTCGACAGCACCTGGTCAAAGCGAAGGCGAACAAATGCGCCGCCGCCCGGCTTGCTGCCGACCTGCAAGACGCGTCCGTTCACGCGCGAGCCGGAACGAATCCTGCCTCCTGAGGGCAAGGGCACGTCCTGCGAGACGATGGCGGAAATCGCCTGGCCGGAGGCGACCTTGTTCGAGTCCAGCGTGGAATTCAGTTCCACGGGCAGGGCCGTCCCGGGGGGAATTTCCTGGGCACACGCCAGCGCTGTCGCGAGAAGCAGAAGCACGGCAAGAATCTTCATGCCTGACATAAGCCAAACCTCGGAGATGGCGGCCGGGCCAGCATGACACAGATCCCGGCCGCGCGCCGACCAAGCTTGCACGGGAGAGCGGTTGGGTTTCGAACCAGCGTCCGAATTTCTGACAACGCCTGACTTTCGGACACCGGCGCCGCTTCCGAGGGGCCGGTTTTGGGGTTGTGGGAATACGGCGCAACATCAGGCGGATCAGCCGCTTCGCGGGATTTGCAGAGGCGGCGAGAGGGGTGGCCCCAGGCGTGCGAACGTACGTTCGTAAAGCCGCATAGGAGGAAGGGAAGCGATGCCTGATACCAGCCGTGAGCCTTGGTCGGCCTCTCCGGTGGACAGAAAGCCGTCGTCCCTTCCTCCGAGCAAAGGAGTCTTCGCCATGCGTCGAGTGGACACGCTAGCCTTCTTCGGCCTGTTCCTGCTGTTCGCGGGTGCGGGGACTTTCCTCAGCAAGTACGACTTCCTGCCGCTGTGGGTGGTGTGGCTGGTGGGTCCGCTGCTGTGGTACCTGGGCTTTGCGGTCCTGATCTCATGGTTGCTATGGCGATTGTTCGTTCCCGCTGCTGAGAGCGCACCGCAAGAAAACGAGGACGTTCAACCGGTCCACGCGAGCAATTTTCTGGAACACGGTTATCACCAATCCCTGGAGCCGAACAAAATGCGCAAGGTACCTGTTTACGGCACGTTCCTCATCCTTATTTTGCTTTCATCCTTACTGATAGTCACGTCGCATGCAGCAGACAACGCCTCGGCCCTCTTTAGCAGCAAATGCGCCATGTGTCACGGCGCGGATGGCCAAGGCAAAACCACGATGGGCACGAAGCTCAACATCAGGAACCTGGCCTCTCCCGAAGTGCAGAAGCAGTCGGCCTCGGAACTTTCCCAGACCATCGCCAAAGGCAAGAACAAGATGCCGGCATACGAAGGCAAGCTGAGCAAAGACGAAATCACGCAGCTTTCCGGCTATGTCAAGGGACTGGGGAAAGCGAAGTAGCGGATGAGCGCCGTGTTGGTGATCTATGTCACAACGCGGCGTGATAGAGAACCTCGGTGCTTTGCCGGTTCCGGGTCATGATGCGACAGCGGAACCGACTAGCCACACTTCGAGAGGCCACCATGGAAGTGTTTGAAGCGACAGCCGCGCCGCGGGAGGCGATCGAGCAAGCTGCCCCGAGCAGCACCGGGCGCCGGCGTTTTGTACAGGTATTACTCGGCGGCGGACTGCTGGCATCGGCCGCATCCTTCATTTATCCCGTCCTTCGTTACCTGGTTCCACCCGCCGCGACCGACATGGGCGGCGACGTTGTAGTGGCCGCGCGCGTCGGCGAACTGAAACCCAACAGCGCCAAGATTTTCCGTTTCGGAAACCGCCCCGGGCTGCTGCTGCTGGGCAGCGATGGCGAATACCGCGCCATGTCAGCCACCTGTACGCACTTGAGTTGCACGGTGCAATACCGCAGCGACGTCAAGCAGGTGTGGTGCGCCTGCCATAACGGCACCTACGACCTGGCGGGGCGCAACGTTTCCGGCCCGCCACCGCGGCCGCTGGAGCTGTTCGATGTCCACGTGCGCGGCGACGAAATCGTG
>DASSIZ010000051.1 GCA_035691485.1 Terriglobales bacterium | reverse complement strand
CGAAGGCAAAATCACGGATGTGAACCGGGCCACGGAAGCGGTGACCGGCATCTCCCGCGAGCGACTGCTCGGCAGTGATTTCTGCGATTACTTCACCGAACCTCAGCAAGCGCGCGCCGGATACCAGCAGGTGTTTGCCGATGGATCGGTGCGGGACTACCCATTGGCGATCCGTCATGCCTCGGGGCGGTTAACGGAGGTGTTGTACAACGCGAGCGTGTTCAAAGACGCGCGAGGGGAGGTTGCCGGCGTGTTCGCGGCGGCGCGCGACATCAGCCAAAGGAAGCGGGCCGAGGCCGCGCTGCAGAACAGCGAGGAGCGCTATCGCTCGCTGGCGGTTGCAACCGCCCAGGTGGTGTGGTCCACGAACCCGCAGGGGGAGGTGGAGGACATGCCCATGTGGCGGGCGATCACCGGCCAGAGCATAGAGGATGTGCGTGGCTGGGGATGGTTGCAAGCGGTGCACCCGGAAGACCGGGAGCGCACGCACGCGGTGTGGTCGGACGCGGTACGGACGCGCACGCTGTACAACGTCGAGTATCGGGTGCGACGTTGGGACGGCCAATACCGCCATATGTGGGTGCGCGGGGTGCCGGTCATGGAAGCCGATGGCGAGACCATCCGGGAATGGGTCGGCACCTGTAACGACATCACGGAGCGCAAGCAGGCGGAAGAGGACATTAAGCGCTACGCGGCCGAACTGGAGAGGAGCAATGCCGAGTTGCAGGACTTCGCCTCGATTGCCTCGCACGACCTGCAAGAGCCGCTCCGCAAGGTGCTGGCCTTCGGCGAGCACCTGCGCGAGCACTGCGAAGGCAAGCTCGACGAGTTGGGTTTGGATTTCCTGGCGCGCATGCAAAATGCGGCGAAGCGGATGTCGGTGCTGATTGAGGCGCTGCTGGCTTACTCGCGGGTGGCGTCGCGAGCCCAGCCGATGGAGCCGGTCGACCTGCTGAGCGTGCTTTTCGGAGTGCTGCCGGATCTGGAAGAGCGGATTGCGAAGACGCACGCTCGCATCGAATTTGCACCCTTGCCGAAAGTTATGGCGGACCCGATGCAGGTGCGGCAAGTGATCCAGAACCTGTTGGGAAACGCGCTCAAGTTCCAGGCGCCGGGCACGACGCCGCAGGTGGAGATCACCGGCAAGATCAATGAGAGAGGCTGGTGCGAACTCAGTGTTCGCGACAACGGTATCGGGTTCGACGAGAAGTACCTGGACCGTATTTTCCGGCCCTTCCAGCGGCTGCACGGGCGCAACGAGTATGAAGGCAGCGGCATGGGGCTGGCGATCTGCCGCAAGGTGGTAGCGCGGCATGGAGGAACAATCACGGCCCACAGCCGGCCCGGCGCCGGGGCGACGTTCGTAGTAACTCTGCCGGCCAAGACTGAAGCAGCTGAGCCCGGCGAACCCGAGAGGAGTGAAGCATGGACTACGGAAATGAAAATGGCGGCGAGCTAGTACGAATCCTGCTGGCCGAGGATGACGACGACGATTTTTACCTTACCGACCGGGCGCTCAAGGAGAACCGTCTGCGCAATGAAATTTCCCGGGTCAAGGACGGGGAAGAACTGATGGAGTACCTGCGGCACGAAGGCAAGTTTGCCGGAAGCAACGGCTTTCCGGCGCCGTCGCTGATCCTGCTGGACCTGAACATGCCGCGCAAGGATGGCCGGGAGGCGCTGAAGGAGATCAAGTCGGACCCGAAGCTGCGGCATATTCCGGTAGTGGTGCTGACGACGTCGCGCGCCGAGGAAGACGTAGTGCGGTCGTACCAGCTGGGGGTGAATTCCTTCATCACCAAGCCGGTCACGTTCCTGGGATTGGTGGAAGCGATGAAGGCGCTGGGAGAGTACTGGTTTGAGGTGGTGGTGTTGCCCAGTTAGGAGGCGCGATGGCGACGGAAAAACTTCAAGTCCTGGTCGTCGAGGACGATGAAGACGATTTTCTGCTCCTTCGGCAATTGCTGAAGAAGACGTTGGGCGACGCGGAGGTGGAACGGGCCGCGACCGCGGATGCTGCCTTGGAAATGGCGCGCGACGAGCGCGACGACCTCTGTTTCCTCGATTACCGGCTGGGAGAAAAGGATGGGCTGGAGGTCCTGCGGGAGCTGAAGAAACGCGGTTTGGCCGCGCCTGTCATTTTCCTTACCGGGCAGGGGGATGAGGAGGTGGCGGTGCAGGCGATGAAGGCGGGGGCGACCGACTACCTGCTGAAATCGAAGTTGACGGTGCCCTCGCTGGAGGCAGCGGTCCGTTATGCGCTGGCGTTGCGTACCCAGGAAGAGGCGGTACGGACGGCACGGCGCGCCTTGCATGCCAGCGAGCAGCGCTTCCGGGCGCTGGTGGAGAACAGCTCGGATGCAATCGTGCTGCTGGATGCGGAGGGAATCATCCTGTACACCAGCCAGTCCATGCGCAGCTGCCTGGGATACGCGCCGGAAGAGCTGGTGGAAACCAGCGTTTTCCAGCAGCTCCATCCGGACGATCGGGCGTGCGTGCGCGAGACATTCCTGGCGATGCTGCACACGCCCGGCCTGCCGTGCCGCCTGGAATACCGGTGCCCGCATAAGAACGGAGAACTGCGTTACCTGGAGGCCGTCTGGGTGAATCGGCTTGCAGAACCGGCGGTGGGGGCGGTGGTGATCAATGAACGGGACACCACCAAGCGCAAACGGGCCGAGGAAGCGCTGCAAAAATTGTCGAGAGCGGTAGAGCAGTCGGCCGACATCGTGGTCATGACGGATCCGCAAGGAGTGATCGAGTACGTTAACCCGGCGTTTGAAACGCTGACCGGCTATACGCGGCAGGAGGCTAGAGGCAGGACGCCGCGCATCCTGAAGTCAGGCCGCCAGGACGCGGAATTTTATCGGAAGATGTGGGGCACGCTGCTCCAAGGCAAGGTCTTCCGCGACGTTCTGATCAACCGCAAGAAGAACGGCGAACTGTACTGGGCGGAAAAGACGGTCACCCCGATTGTGGACGAGCGGGGAGAGGTTCGAAACTTCATTTCCAACGACCGGGACATCACGGAACGGCGCGCACTGGAACAACAGCTGCTGCAGTCACAGAAGATGGATGCGGTGGGACAGCTGGCGGGCGGGGTAGCGCACGACTTCAACAACCTTCTGATGGTGATCAGCAGCTACGCTGAGCTGCTCTCGGACTCTATCTGCGCGACGAATGCCAAGGCCCATCACCAGGCACAGGAGATTCTAAAGGCGGCGCGCCGGGCGGCAGCCTTGACGCAGCAACTGCTGGCCTTCAGCCGCAAGCAGGTGATGTCGCCGCGCATGCTGGACCTGAACACGGTGCTGGGCGAAATCGGAAAAATGCTGCCCCGCCTGATCGGAGAGGACATCCAGGTAATGATACGGCCAGGCGCAGCGCTGTGGAAGGTCAAGGCTGACCCGGTGCAGATCGAACAGGTGATCATGAACCTGGCGGTGAACGCGCGCGATGCCATGCCGCGCGGCGGACAACTGGTGTTGGAAACATCGAATGAACGGCTGGACGAGGACTATTGCCGTTTGCACGTGGGCGTCTCGCCGGGCGAGCACGTCATGCTGACGGTCAGCGACACCGGGTGCGGGATCGCGCCGGAAATCCAGCCGCGCATCTTTGAGCCGTTTTTTACGACCAAGGAGCGGGGCAAGGGAACAGGGCTCGGGCTGCCCACGGTGTACGGCATCGTGAAGCAGAGTGGCGGATCGGTGTGGGTGTACAGCGAAGCGGGACATGGAACCGTAATCAAGGTCTACCTGCCGCGCGCCGATGCGGTGGCGGGCAAGGACGACGAGCAGCCGGCGGCAGCGCCTCCGCCACGGGGATCGGAGACCATCCTGGTGGTGGAAGACGAGGAGGCGGTGCGCGAGTCCATGTGCGAATACCTGACTGCGCGCGGCTACACCGTCTTACAGGGAAAAAACGGCGCCGATGCCAAGGAGGTGCTTGCGCACACCAGCGACAAGGTTCACCTGCTGATCACCGACGTGATCATGCCCGGCATGAGCGGGGCGGAGCTCGGCAGATGGGTCCGAGAAGTGAGAGCGGAGACGCGAATTTTGTACATCTCCGGGTATACCGAATCGATGGTGGTGCGGCAAGGGATCGAATCGACTTCCGGATTCCTGCAGAAACCGTTCACGCTGACCGCGCTGGCGAATAAGGTCCGCCAGGTGCTGGATGCGGACGCGACGCAGGCCAAGGCGTCGGACGCGGAGATGGCGGCAGCAAAGTGATCTGCGGTTCTCACCTAAAAGATGGTCTGCTACACTTTGTGCGGCGATGGAGTTCGCCTTAACCGCCTTGCTGCAAGGCTGATAACTCCTACCATTCCGGCCCGAGCCGAATTGAAGGAGAACTCCAGCGTGCTTGCCGTCTTCTGGATTTCCCTGGGCGCCGTGATCGGCGCCAACGCCCGTTACTTTCTGAGCCGACTCATAACCCGCCACATGGACGTGGCATTTCCCTTCGGAACGTTGCTTATTAACGTTACGGGAAGCCTGGTGCTCGGATTCTTCATGATCTGGACGACTGAGCGCGTGCTGGCCGACCCGCGATGGCGGTTGCTGATCGCAATCGGGTTCTGCGGCTCCTATACGACATTTTCCAGCTACGCCTTCGAGACATTCGCCTATTTCGAACAGGGACATTTGCCGTTGCTGGCGATGAACGTGATCGCCAACAACCTGTTCTGCCTGGCGGCGGTGCTGGCGGGTGCGGCGCTGGCGAGGGCGCTGTAGAATGCTTGCCCAAATGGCAGTTCAAGTCACCATCTACCTGAATCAGGCCGACGAGTGGCAGCGCCGCCCTTTGCACATCGAGCTGCTCAATTACTTGCGGCAGGAAAATGTTGCTGGGGCAACGGTGCTGCACGCGGTGGCCGGGTTCAACGGGCGGCAGCGGGTGCACACCTCAACCCTGGTGGACGCTGGAGGAAAACTGCCGCTGGTGCTGACGTTCGTGGACACAGACGAACACGTGCAACGAGTGTTGCCGAAGCTGCGCGAAATGGCGGCGCATCGGCTGATCGTGCGCGAGAACGTGCACATCGAGCAAGGGCTCGATTAGCCGGGCCGACCGGTGGTAGCAATCATCCTCCGGGATGATGCCTTGATTCGGCCCCGCTGATCCGCATCTAACCCCCAGCATGGCTGACGGCGAAAGCGTTTCCATCGACACATCCCGCCCCCAAGTCCACGAAATCTTCGGGCAGGCGGCCGAGAGCGGCCGCGACGAACTCCGGCGCAGCTCGCGCGCCCTGGCGATTTCGGGGTTGGCAGGCGGCTTCACCATGGGTTTAACGGGAATGTCGGTAGCCATTGCGCGCGCGCTGCTGCCCGCGGGGCCGATGACCGATTTCATTTCCTACGTGCTGTATCCGTTGGGTTTCATCGCCGTGATTATCGGCCGGCAACAATTGTTCACGGAGAACACGCTGTATCCTGTCGTGCTGGTGCTCACCGAACGGCGCCACGTCGGTAACACGTTGCGGCTTTGGGGGGTGGTCTTCACGGCGAATGTGGCGGGCGCGTTCCTGTTTGCTGCGCTGGCCGTGCTCACTCCGGCGCTGGAGCCGAAGGTGATGGAAGAACTGGTCAAGCTGGGCACGGACATGGTTGCGGCTTCGACAAGCAACGTCTTCTGGAGCGGTGTGATCGGAGGATGGATGATCGCGCTGGTGGCATGGATTGTGACCGCCAGCCAGTGGACCATCGGCCAGGTGGCGATGATCTGGCTGCTGACCTTCGTTGTCGGGGCGGGCCACTTCTCGCACTGCATCGCCACCAGCAGCGAAATCATCGCTGCCTCGCTCGCCGGGCCGGTGCCGATAAGCAGTTTCTTTCACTGGCTGTTGTTCGCGACCATGGGAAATATTTTAGGCGGAGTGACTATCGTCAGCTTGTTGAACTGGGGCCAGGTGCATGCGGGGAAGGACGAATCGAAACCGCAGCCGAAAAAGTCGCGGCGCGCGGCATGATGGAGCAGACTATGAAAATCAAAAAGACATTGCGGCGGATGGCATGGTTGGGAGCGGCAGGCGCAGTCGGGACGGCAGCGGCCGGCGTGGGGGTTGGGCTGCTCGGCCTGAGCGCGTGGCGTCGGATGACGCGCGGTGAGGAAGTACGAGGCAAGGTGGCGCTGATCACGGGCGGGTCGCGCGGCTTGGGCCTGGCCATGGCTACCGAACTGGCGGCGCAAGGCGCAACGCTGGTGATCTGCGCGCGCGACCTGGACGAACTGGAATGGGCACGCGAGGAACTGGCGCGCACCGGCGCGGAGGTGCTCGCCATCCAGTGCGATGTCGGCAGTCACGACGACGTGGTGCGCACGGTGCGGCAAGCGATGGACCGTTTCGGGCGCATCGACATCCTGATCAACAACGCCGGTGTGATCACGGTCGGGCCCCTGCCTTCGCAGTCGCTGACCGATTACCAGGAAGCAATGGACACCATGTTCTGGGGCGTGGTGTATCCCACTCTCGCGGTGCTGCCGCACATGATGGAGCGGCGCAGCGGGCGGATCGCAAACATTACCTCCATCGGTGGGAAAATCGCGGTGCCCCACCTTCTGCCATACACCGCGGCGAAGTTTGCGGCGGTCGGATTTTCGGAAGGGTTGCACGCGGAAGTGGCGAAGTACGGGATCAAAGTCACGACGGTGGTGCCGGGGTTGATGCGCACCGGTTCGTTCGTGAACGCGTGGTTCAAGGGACAGAACCGCGCCGAGTACGGGTGGTTCAGCCTTTCATCCGCCATCCCGGTGTTGGCGATGAACGGACGGCGCGCAGCACGAAAGATAGTATCGGCCATACGTCGCGGTGACGCCGAGATCATCCTGACGCCGCAGGCGCGGCTCCTGGCAATCCTGAACGGGCTGGCGCCGGGCACGGCGTCGGAACTGATGGCGGCGGTGAATCGCCTGTTGCCGTCACCGGAGAAGACGGACCAGCAGCGGCATCTCGGAAAAGACAGTGAATCCGCGGTATCCGACTCCGTGCTCACCAGCTTCGGCCGGCGCGCCGCCAGGGAGTTGCACCAGTATCCCGAGCGCAGACGGAACGGAGAAGAGCCACTGCGACCGGTCGGACATCCCGCGTAAGGCAACCTGCGCTCGGCGTCTTCGCTCTACCGAAGCAGGCGTTTCGACCCAGGAATGCCGGCTGCTTGCCCATGTCTGCCCGATCGCAATCGCGCGTCTTCGACGCCATCAGGAAATCCGTGCTCGAGTACCTGGTCCTGCTCGCCGTGTGGATGCTGTTCGTCAGCATGATGAAGCGGCAGGAGTTCATCGCCGGGGCGCTTGCAGCGCTGATCGCGTCGGTGGCTGACGCCTCGATCAAGTCCGCGAAGTTCGCCAGGTTCAAGCCAAAAATGCAGTGGCTGCCGCTGATCTTCTGGGAGGCATGGTACGCGCTGGATGGCAGCTGGGCGATTATGGCCGCCATGGTCAAGCATATCGCCGGCAAGAAATCGGAGGCGGAGTTCGTCTCGATCCGCATGCAAGCCGGCGGTGACGACGCGGAAAGCTGGGCGCGGCGCACGCTGATGACCGCCTACCTGACGATCCCGCCGAATTTCATCGTGCTCGGGATCGACATCAAGGAACAGCGCATGCTCGTGCACCAGGTCTCTAAAACCGGGGTTCCGCTGATCGCGCAAAAGCTCGGCGCCAGCAAAGAAGCAATTATGGAGGCGCCGCAAGCCCGGGGTCCCCGGCACGCCCGGCGTGACGGGGTGGAAGCGTGAACGCCTGGCTCATCGCCGCGGCTGCCCTCGTGTTCGCGCTGATTCCGTGTGGAATCGTGTGCTTCAAAGGGACGGCCATGGACCGGATCGTAGGCCTGGAGATGGCCGGAATCCTCGATTGCCTGATCCTGCTGCTGCTGGCGCAGGGGATGAGCAACCCTAACTTCTACGATCTGGCGGTCGCCTTGGCGTTGCTGACGCTTGGGGGAGGCCTGGTTTTCGTGCGTTTCCTGGAGAGGTGGCTGTGAGCGCCGCAACCATTGCGGTGGAGGTGTTGCTGGGGATCGCGGTGGTGGTCGCATGGCTGTGTTGTCTCGGCATTCTGGTCATGCCGAATTTCTATGAGCGGCTGCACTACCTGTCGACGGTGACCACGATTTGCGCTTTTGCCATCCTGGCCGCGGTTGTGATCGAGGAAGGTTGGGGCCAGGCGACGGTGAAAACCATTTTTGTGTGCCTGGTCCTGCTGCTGATTAACGCCATCGTTACACACGCCACGGCCCGGGCCGCGCGCGTCAGGACGCTGGGACACTGGTCGTCGAACCCGTATGAGCAGCTGCCGGGAACCCACGGACGCGGCGGCGCCGAAAGCGACCGGCACCGCCAGGAGAACGAATAACCGTGCTTCTGCTGCAAATCACGATTCTGCTGATGGTGGGGATAGCCGGTACGGCGGTCGTGCTCACGCGCGATCCTGCCCGGCAGGCGATCGGACTTACCTATTACGGGCTCATACTGGCGCTGATGTTTTTTATCTTCCAGGCGCCCGACGTGGCGCTGTCGCAGATTGTCATTGGAGCCGTTGCATTGCCCTTGATGATCCTGCTGACGCTCGCCAAGGTGCGGCTGAACAGCCAGATTGCGGAGTTTCAGGACAAGCAGAACAAGCCGAAAGAAAAGTCCGAAGGCAGGGAGGCGGCGTGACCCGCAGCGCGCGACTGATCGTGTTTACCGTCTCGGCATTCGGGCTAATCCTGCTCTACCTGTGGGGCGCTAGCGGCCTGCCGCCATTGGGTCATTACCAAGGGCCGTACGGCGACCTGATCAACCAGGTAGGCGTCTATGAGCGCCACGCAACCGACTTGGTGACAGCGGTCAACTTCGATTACCGGGGATTTGACACCCTGGGAGAAGAATTCATTTTCTTCGCCTCCGTGATAGGAGTCCTGACCCTGCTTCGTCACCAGCGTGAAGAGTCGAAGCAGGAAGACGAAGCCTTCGCCCGTGACGACCAGCAGCCCGGGCGCCATGCACCTGAGCCCAGCGAAGCGCTCAAGGTGACGACGCTGGCGCTGATCGGGCCGCTGGTTGTTTTTGGAATCTACATCGTGAGCCATGGACAAATTACGCCCGGTGGCGGATTCCAGGGCGGAGTGATCCTGGCCACCGCGCCGTTGCTGGTTTACCTGGCCGGAGATTACAAGACGTTCAAGAAAGTCGCCGCGCACACGCTGCTGGAAGTTGGCGAGGCAATTGGCGCACTGGGATACGCCGTGATCGGATTGCTGGGAATGATCGCCGGGGGAGTGTTCCTGCAGAACGTATTGCCGCTGGGAACAACCGGCAATATCAACTCCGCCGGAACCATTGCGGTGATCAGCGCAAGCGTCGGGTTGGAAGTTGCAGGCGGATTCGTATTGCTGATGCACGCGTTCCTTGAACAAACGTTGGAGCTGCGGCTCCGGGGGCCACAATGACCTTTCTTCCCTACGCGATTGCGGCATGGCTGTTCATCATCGGCCTCTACGGCGTAGTGACCAGCAAGAATTTCATTCACCTCATCATGTGTATCGTGGTGGTGCAATCGTCAACCTACGTGTTGCTGCTCGCAATCGGATACAAGGTCGGCGGAGTGGCTCCCGTGTTTGCCGGACCGCCTGTGGGAACGCCGGCGGTGGATCCGGTGGTGCAAGCGCTGATGCTGACCGATATCGTCGTGGAGGCGACGGTCGCCGCGCTGCTGCTGGCGCTCGCGCTGCAGGCGCAGAAGCGGTTCCGCACTCTAAATCCGGACAAGCTGCAGGAGCTGCGCGGATGACCAGTCAACTTGCGCCGCTGCCGGTGGTGATCCCGCTGAGCGTGGCCGCGATTCTCGCCGGCGCGAATAAGATTGTTCCCCGGCGCGTGGCGGATGGCGCCGCGTTCCTGGCCAGCGCATCGGTGTTGGGAATCTGCCTGGAACTGATGCGAATGGCGGCGCGGCAACCGCTGGAGTACTGGTTTGGCGGGTGGACGCCGCGCGCCGGCGTCGCGCTCGGAATTCTCTTTTCCATCGATACGTTCGGCGCGGGCCTGGCATCGTTTGCGAGCCTGCTGGTTATCGCTGCCTTCATTTTCTCCTGGCACTACTTCGATTCCGTGGGCACGCATTTTCATGTGCTGATGCTGGTGTTCCTGGCGGCGATGTGCGGCTTCAGCCTGACCGGTGACCTGTTCAATATGTTCGTCTGGTTCGAGCTGATGAGTGCCTGCGCGTTCACACTGTGCGGGTATAAAGTCGAGGAAAAAGGGCCCCTGCAAGGCGCGCTCAACTTCGCGATCACGAACACCATCGCCGCCTTCGTCGTGCTCACCGGCATTGCCCTGCTCTACGGCCACACCGGCGCGCTCAACCTGGCGCAGATCGGTCGCGCACTGGGCGGCGATTCCGGACCGCTGGTTGTGACCGCATTCGTATTCATCATGGCCGGCTTCTTCGTGAAGGCGGCGATTGTCCCATTTCACTTCTGGCTGGCGGATGCGCACGCGGTGGCGCCGACGCCGGTGTGCATCCTCTTCTCCGGGGTCATGGTGGAACTGGGGCTGTACGCGGCGGCGCGGGTGTACTGGAGCGCGATGGATGGCCCGCTCGCGCCGCATCGCCCGGCATTGACCGGGCTACTGCTGACGGTGGGAACGATGACCGCGATCCTGGGCGGCGTCATGTGCTTCGGGCAACGCCACCTCAAACGCCTGCTCGCGTATTCCACGATCAGCCACATGGGACTGATGCTGATCGGATTCGCGTTGCTCAGGCCGGACGCATTGGCGGGAGTTGCCCTCTATGTCGTCGGTCATGGGCTGGTGAAAGCGGCGCTCTTCATTGGCTCGGGAATCCTGCTGCATCGGCTGGCGACGGTGGACGAGTTCGAATTGCGCGGGCGCGCCTGCGATCTTTACGCAACCGGAATTATATGGATCTTCGCCGGCCTGGGTTTGGCCGGCTTGCCGCCATTTGCAAGCTTCCTGGGCGAGGCGGCGATTGAGGAATCGGCGCAAAAAGCGGGACAGGGATGGATCTGGATCGTGTTCTTTTTGTCCGCCATGCTGACCGCGGGTGCGGTGTTCCGGGTCGGCGGGCGCGTTTTCCGGGGATGGGGGCCGATAGAAGATAGCGGACCCGAAGGGGCGAAGAAGATCGAAGAAGGCCCCGAAACGTCGGGTGCCGGAAGCCGCGAACACCGCATTCCCGCGGTAATGTTCGGCCCGGCGGCAGCGCTTGCAATCCTCGCGCTGGCGATAGGGTTGGCTCCCGGAGTTCGCCTGGCCGCGCAAGCCGGTGCAAATCGCATGGCTGATGCCGCCGGATACCAGGCGATGGTGCTCGATCACGCATCTCTGCCGATCAATCCGCCACCGGTGGAGCGCGCGTTTCCGACTTCCAGTGTCGGGCGGGCAATGGCAGCGGCACTCCTGGCCCTGGCCCTGGCCGGACTCTCACTCTCACCGTATTGGCCCAAGAAAAAATCTGTTTTCCGGCCGCTGAAGGCGGGGATGGCAGGCCTGCGCCAGCTTCACAGTGGTCATGTCGGCGATTATGTCGCGCTGCTCACGTTGGGAGTGGCCGCATTGGGAGCAGCGCTTTCCTTGCTCATCAAGCTGGGCTTCTAAGCGCGCGAACTCCACAGGGAAGGGCGGGCATCATAGTGACAATGCACTCGGGTTGCCGAACGCCTTATAACTTTCGCGAATCCGATCCCGACAACATGCCGCCGCAACCACCCGGGCATAGCCCGGGCGCTCCAGTCAAGGAGCCTCCCGACAAACCGACTAGTGCGCCGGATGCGCCGGTGCGGGAGCCCGGACCGGAACCGAAGAAAAAAATCGGCCGCTGACAGACTAAGTCCAACACTGGCTTGCAAAGCGATGGCGCGGAGAAGTTTTAGCCGCTCACTGCCGGCCACTCCCGGATAGGTCGGAGCTTCCCTTTTTCCAAGATGAATTCATCGCCACGCCATGCAACCGTGTGTCCGGCGAAGCTGGCGAACCAAACCATCATGGCAACGAAGTCGCGTAAGGGAAGCAGGAACAAAAGTCGCGCGACATCTACGTCGTGAAGAATGGTTCTGCCAACCGTCGTCGCCATGGCCAGCCGCAGACCCGCAGCCACGGCGAGCATTCCCCACGCCCAGGCAGCGCCGCCCGACAACAGCAGCGCCACCATGGCCCAGGGTAGGCCGAATGTCAGCCCAACGCCGGTATAGCCCCAACGCCGGGAATCGCGCGTGCTGCGCGCCCAGCGCAGTTGATGCTGGAGAAAACCGCGCAAAGTGTAGTCAGGCAGATGGTGGTCCACGACGACGTCCGATAGCCGGACCTCGAACCCGGTCTTGGCAATGCGCGCGCCAAGTTCGAAATCGTCGGCCAAGTAATCCATCAGCGGCTCAAACCCGCCAATGGCTTCCAGGGGCTTGCGCGGGAAGGCGAGTGTCGATCCGAGCGCGAACCGGATGCCTTCAAGCTGCCGGGCGGCAAGCACGCCGGCGCTGAAATCGGTGCTGATGCCGATTGCTTCCAGCTTCGAACCCAGGGTCCTGCCGGCGATGCCACGGTAGAGGCAAGTGACCATGCCAACCCGCGGGTCGGAGAACTCGCGCACGATCCGGCGCAGGTAATCGCTGTCGACGCGAATATCGCTGTCATTGACGATCAGGTAATCATGGCGCGCCAGCGGCAGCATCTGTACCAGGTTGCTGACCTTCAGGTTCGTGCCCAGCACCTTGGGGCAAACCGTGAGCCGGATATCGCGGGTGGGGAACTCGGCTTGCAGCCGCTCCACCAGTTGCACGGCGGGGTCGTCGGGATCGCTGACGCCGAAGATGAGCTCGTACTCGGGATACTCCTGCAGGCAATGACTGCGGAAGCTTTCGTATATCTCGGGATCGGTACCGCGCAGCGGCTTCAGAATGGAGACGGGCGGCGTCCACGTGGGCGCGGCGGCGGCTTGCCGGCTGACGCGAAGAAAGTTCAGTGCCCCGACCAGGCAAAGAAGGTAGTAGCCGCAGCCACACACAGCGCCGGTTGCTGCGACTACAAAAAACAGATTGAATAAGAACTGGACCATCTTTCTTTCGCGCGAAAAAGCGTGTATCCGCCGCACAACAGCTTACCAAAGGCGACCAGCGGACACCACAATCGTTGCGTTTCTGCTTCCGGGCTGGGGCCGATTTGTCCCACCTGCTCCGTACCACAGTGTAGAACCAGGATTGTTCCACACTTAGAAACGCCATCCTGATCGGGGCGGTGATTCCTCTGCTGGTGCGGAACTGCTCTGATTGATGTCACATTCCTGTTGCGCTAGAAGAATTATTCGTAACGAAGCGCCTCGATGGGATCAAGGTTGGAGGCCTTCCATGCCGGGTAGATGCCGAAGATAAGCCCGGTAGCGCATGCGATCCAGAAGCCGGTCATGGTCCAGAAGACGGACATGGTTGCCGGCAGAGACGACCAGATCACACGCACCAGGTAAGTGAGAATGGCTCCTAGCGCCACGCCCAGCAGGCCGCCCAGCGCGGTCAGCGTAACTGCTTCCAGCGTGAACTGAAGCATGATGTCGCGCCGGCGCGCCCCGACCGCCTTGCGTACTCCGATTTCGCGCGTGCGCTCGGTCACCGAGACCAGCATGATGTTCATCACGCCTACGCCGCCCACGATCAGGCCTACGCTGGACACGGCAAACATGAAGATGAACACCGCGCCGGTCACTTGGTTCCAAATGTCGGAGAGGGAGTCCTGGGTAAAGATGGCGAAGTTGTCGGGAGCGCCCGGAGGAACATGGCGGCGGCGGCGCAGCAACTGGCGCATCTCGTCGATGGCGCGCGGCATGTCCTCGTGAGAGGTGGCTCTGACCGTGATCCAGTGGTCCTTCAACTCGGGATGGAGCTTGCGAAACGTGCTCAGCGGGAAGCGAACGATGTTGTCGTCCGGATTCTTGCCGCCGGCAAAGGCGCTCTTCACCGGACCCATGACGCCGACGACGCGGAACAACTGGCCTTCGATGTTGATGTCCTTGCCGACCGGATTGCCTTCCGGGAAAAGGGTTAGCGCGGTGTCAGCGCCGAGATTGATAACTGGCGTGCGGTGCTGGTCGTCAAACTCGTCGAACCAGCGTCCTTCCGCGATCGGCAGGTCATAGACGATGCGCGCGCTCGCCATGTCCCCCTCCAGAATCACGTTCTTCGCCTTCTGGCCGTTGTACTTCACCACGTAACTGCCGGTGCCGAACTGCCGCGAAAAATAGCGTACCCCGGCGGTAACCGATTGCACGTGAGGAAGGTCACGCATGGCGAGCGCGTCGTCGGCGTTCAGTTCCTTGCGCTTTCGCATTTCGTCGGGAATGCGGCCAAAGATAAAGGGCTCCATGTGATAGGCGATGACCAGGTTGGAGCCCATGGATTGGATGGCGCCGGTAACATTGGTGTTCAGCCCGTTGACCACGGAAGAAATCCCGATCACGACTGCGACGCCAATCACGACGCCGAGAATCGTCAGCGTCGAACGCATCTTGTTTTTGCGGATGGTCTCCCACGCCATGCGGACAATCTCGCCGTAGTCGCGTTTCTGGATCATCTACAGTTCAAACCTCAGGGCGGCGATGGGTTCCAGGTTGGCGGCGCGCCGCGCCGGGTAAACTCCGAAGAAAATGCCGACGGTGGCGGAGACCAGCAGGCCGGCGGCAACCGCCCACAGCTTGATGACCGAAGGCATGCCGATCAGCAAAGTCACCGTTTTGGCCACGCCCACGCCGAGCGCGATTCCGAAGAAGCCGCCCACAATGGCCATCGTGCTGGACTCGATGAGGAACTGCCGCAGGACGTCATTGCGGCGGGCGCCGAGCGCTTTGCGGATGCCGATCTCGCGCGTGCGCTCGGTCACGGAAACCAGCATGATGTTCATGATGACGATGCCGCCGACGACCAGGGAAATGGCGGCGATGGCAATCATCGCAATGAAGAAGCTTCCGCTGATGTTCGACCAGATGCCGAGGAAGCTGGCGTTGGTTTCGACCGCAAAAGAATCGGGCGCACCTGGCAAATCATGGCGGCGCGAGCGCATGATGGCGCGCGACTCGTCCATGGCGGTTTCGAACTGCGGCCCCAGGCCGGAGGATTTGGCCACAATTCGAATGCTGTTATGGGAGCCGTATTTCCTGGTCCAGGCGGTAATCGGCATGATGACGTAATTGTCCCGGCTCTGGCCCAGCGTTTTCCCTTCTTTCTTTCCCAGCCCGATGACGGTGTAGACCTCGCCGTCAACACGGATCTCACGGCCGATCGGATCCAGCCCGGGCATGAGTTTCTCCAGGATGTCATTGCCGATTACGGCGACGCGCGAGGAGTTTCTCAAGTCAATGTCGTTGACCATGCGCCCGGCGACGATGTCGAGGTCGAGGATGGGCGCCATGCTCGGCGTCATGCCGCGGACCATGGTGTCGGTACTGGACTGGTCCGCGTATTTCACCTTGCCGTTGAAGCTGTTGATGCTGGCGCCGACGTACTTGCAGTGGATGCATCCGGCCAGCACGGCCTGGTAATCGTCGAGCGTAAAGTCCTTGCGCTTCTCGCCCTCGATCAACTGGTCAATGCTGGTGATGACGGGAGAAATCTTGCTGACAATGAAAACATCGGCTCCCAAGTTGAAGATCTTGGTGGCGACGTAGCCGTTAATGCCGTTGACGAAGGTCACGACAGCGATTACCGCCGCCACGCCAATGACGACGCCGAGCAGGGTCAGGGTGGAGCGCAGCTTGTTTGCCCATAACGAGTGCAGGGCAATACGGATGCCTTCGCCAATATTCATGCGGAAACTGGGTTCAGGATACTAGAGAATTGATGAAAAGCGTGATAGGGAAGCTCCAGATGAGTCGGCCGGTCCGCCTGATATCAAATATAATGAACAAGTTGGTAGCCGGACCGGACGGTCGCTGTCGCTCGCAAGGGAGATAGAGGAAAGTCCGAACTCCGCAGAGCAGTGTGCCGGATAACGTCCGGGAGGCCGGCTTCAAGGCTGGTCGACGGAAAGTGCCACAGAAAACATACCGCCCGCAAGGGTAAGGGTGAAAAGGTGCGGTAAGAGCGCACCGCCCGTCCAGTAATGGGCGGGGCAGGGCAAACCCCACACGGAGCAAGACCAAATAGGGGAGGAGCCGCCGCAAGGCGGCGCGTGCCGGCTCGGCGCGTCAAACTTCCGGGTAGGTCGCTAGAGCCGTGCAGCGATGCGCGGCCCAGAGGAATGACCGTCCCGCCTGCAAGGGCGGACAGAATTCGGCTTACAGGTCCGGCTGCCAAACTATTCATTGAAGGCAACTTACATCTGTCTGCCTCGTCGTAGTGTCCACTGCATGAGAGACAATTCTAGGTCCGCAGACTGTGAGCTGGGTGAGGCAAGTCTCGTCGCCTAATGATCACTTCGGTTAGCCCGTTATACGGAGCGTGATCACCGCGACGATGTGCGGATGTTGATAGCACGCGTATACATCGCGAACAAAAAGACATGGGTGCGAAAAGGCGCCGCTCACAGTCTGTACTCTGTGGCAGCTCCGGTTGCGTCTCAGCGGTGGACCGTAAGACTGATCGTTGTCTGATGTCTCAAAGCGCCCGAAGCACCGGTAATCGTGACAGTAGACGTTCCCACGTTGGCCCCGTTGCTCGTAGTCAACGTCAACGTGCTCGTGGACGTGGCCGGATTTGGAGTGAAAGCGGCCGACACGCCTTTTGGCAATCCTGAGACAGAGAATGTCACATTACTGTTGAAGCCGTTCACAGGCACGACGGTAATGTTCGTGGTCTGTTGGCTGCCACGTGCAATGCTCATACTCGTAGGTGAGGCCGAAAGATAAAAGTCCGGTGCGAGCGTCACGGTGAGAGAAATCGTAGTGGACGCAGTCAAGCTACCCGACGTCCCAGTGATGGTAACAATGACACTCCCGGTGACGGCGGTCGCGCCGGCGGTGAAGGTCAGCGTGCTTGTACCCGTGGTACTGGCCGGGTTGAAGGACGCAGTCACGCCGCTGGGTAAACCGGAGGCGGACAGCGCGACGGTACCGCTGAAGCCGTTCAGGGGATTGATGGTAATCGTGCTGGAGCTCTGGCCTCCCTGAATAACGTTCAGCGAGCTCGGCGAAGCAGAAAGTGTGTAACTCGGCGGCGGATTAACAGTAAGAGTTATCTGCGTTTGCCGCGTCAGGCTGCCCGAGGTGCCGGTAATGGTCACGACGGTCGTGCCGATGGCAGCCGTGCCGGAAGCGGCAAACGTCAGCGTACTGCTGGTTGCGGCAGTGGCCGGATTGAATGACGCGGTCACCCCGCCAGGCAAACCGGAGGCGGACAGCGCGACGGTACCGCTGAAGCCGTTCAGCGGAGTAATCGCAATGGTGCTGAAACCCTGACTCCCCTGGACTATGGTCAACGAACCCGGCGATGCAGAAAGCGTGTAGCTGGGCGCTGGATTAACCGAAAGGGAGATCTGCGCTTGCTGGGTCAAGCTGCCAGAGGTGCCGGTAACGGTCACGGTGGCTGTACCGACAGCAGCAGTTTCAGATGCGGCAAGCGTCAGGGTGCTGCTGGTGGTAGTGCTGGCCGGATTGAAAGACGCGGTTACGCCGCTGGGTAAACCGGAGGCGGAGAGCGCCACGGTACCACTAAAACCGCTCAGGGGATTGACGGTAACCGTGCTGGAGCCCTGGCCTCCCTGAATAACGTTCAGCGCGCTCGGCGAAGCCGATAGTGTGAAACTGGCTGCTGGATTGACGGTAATAGTGAGTTGAGCCTGTCGTGTCAGGCTGCCGGATGTGCCGGTGATGGTCACATTTGCCGTGCCAGTAGCAGCGGTGCTGGAGACGGTAAGCTTCAGGGTGCTGCTGGTTGTCGCACTGGCCGGATCGAAAGACGCAGTCACGCCGCTGGGCAGACCGGAGGCGGCAAAGCTGACGCTGCCACTGAAACCATTTTGCGGAGTGATGCTGATGGTGCTGGACCCGCTGTCGCCCTGCGTAATGCTTAAGCTGGCGGGCGACGCCGAGATCGTGAAGTCCTGCGGTGGCCCCGACACTGGCCAGTTGTTTACCAAGTTGGCGGCGTTGATCGTGCCAATGCCCGTGGCAAAGTCCCAGCCGGTCGTTGTGCCATAAGCAGGGGCGAACGCTGCGTTGGAAGTGGAGAGCACGCCAACCGAGCCGCCACCCAGATAGCAGTTGGGGCCGACACAGCTCACGTCCATGTCGCCGAAGGTGACGTCGTAGAAGGTGCAGTTCGGGGACACTCCTGTGCCGTTGGATGAAATGCAAACCGTGCTGCCGGCGGAGCCATATTCGGCAGCGGCGAGCTGATAGTAAACGGGGGCTGGATTGCCCTGCGGGCCTCCCGCCTTTTGATTGATGAGCGCCTGGATCCCGGCCAAGATCGGCGATGAGAACGAAGTACCGCCCGCGCCCGACCAGGTGCTGGGGTCACTGCCGCAAGCGGCGCCGCCGTTTGCCGTGTCCGACCAGCAGAAAATATAGAAATGGCTCCATAGGCCGTCGGCAGCAAACAGTGAGACGTCGGGTGTGTCGCGCACACCGTCGCTGGGGTTGCCGAACACAGATTGCCAGGAGGGCTTCGGCCATCCCGCACAGGAACCGCTCACCACGCCGCTGGTCGAGGGCGTACCCGTGGCGCATTGGCTGGGACCGCCGCCGCCGGCCACCGTAGTCATAAAGAAAGAGCCAAAGAGCGGATCGTTGCAAAGGCTGCTCGGACCGTAAGTGGGGAAATAGCCAAGATAAGCGGACAGCAACCCGCCGGCGCAGGAATCGTTCCACGGGATTTCGGGAATATAGAAAAGCGCGGAGCCGAAGTCTGCCGTGTTCCCGAGGCTCCAGTAGGTATCGTTGGTGCCGTCGAAGGTATCGCTGAAATCGGTGCCGCCGACGGCAACGTTGTAGGGAGTCGAAGCGAAGGCGTTGACGCCGATGCCGTGTGTGGCTTCGGCGGCGCTGTTGTCGCATCCGGCAGCGCCGCTGTCGCCGGCGGCTACGAAGATGGATACGCCCTCGGCGACCGCTTGCTGATAAGCCGAGTTATAGGCGGCATTGGCGGCCGCTCCGTTCACGGTCTCGCACTGGCCGTAGCTGATGCTCATAATCGACGGCGGCGCCGTGCTTGCGTTGATCAAGTTCTGGAGAGCGATGAGACCGCCGAAGGTGGTGCTGGTATCCGCACAAGCGGCCATCTCAATCGCGGCGCTGGGCGCAGCCGCGCTGGCCCATTCCGCGTCAAGGATGGCTTCCGCGTCGTTGGGCGCAATAACACCGGGTGCGCCACAGTTGTTGGTAGGAGCTGGCGCCGGCGGATGCACCTGCGTGAATGAGGCTGAACTGTACTTGCTGAGGCCGAATGTCGAGCGGAATGTGCTCCAGTCGGCGGCGCGGTAGACGTCTGTGTCCTCGATCAGAACGATAGTCTGCCCCTGGCCGGAAATGCCGGAGGCAAAGACAGGATTCAGGTTGTAGATCGTGGCCAAATCTGCGGGAACCACAGCGTAGTTAATTCCGCCAAGGAAATCTGTAAAAGTGAATTCTGGTTTTACTCTGCGCATGCGATGCAAGGCGTGCGGGCGAAAATCGTGCAGCGAAACGACGCCGGAGATCACCGGGGCGAGAGCGGCGGGTACGCGCGGGTCGCTCATGTTGGCGAGGTGCCGCTCGCCTTTAAACTCGATGTGATGTATCTCCGTCTGGAATGCCGCGCCCACCTGGCCGGCAGTGCCGGAAAAATCAATGAGCATGCCACTCGGGTAAACCACGTTGACTTGGAAACCGTGGGACTCGAGCCACGCGGTAACAGCGTCCAGGTCTGACGGTGCAACACCGTACCTTTCGCCGAATTCCTGGGCAGTCAGCCAGTGATGAAAATTCGGCGAGCCCTGGGTGTGGAGCTCGTCAATGAATTGCTGGAGGGCCGCTTCTTGTTCGGGGGAGCGCTTTAGTTGGAGCAGCATGTGCTCCAAGGGCAGCGAGTCCGGCACTCTTCCGCGGTCGTTTTCAGGCATCGCCTCGGGACGCACGTTTCCGGGCAGCGCGATTCGGTCTGATTCTTGAACCGCCTGGACGACCCCAGGGCGAGAGCGAAGTCCTGATTCGACTTGCGCGGTGGCGCAAGGAACAGCGAGGAAAAGGGCAACAACGACGGACGCGACTCCCAATTTATGGATCACCGCTCCCCCCTCTCAAAATGGATTCCCCCGTTTTGCGAAACAGAGTAGTTCAATGGTGAGCGAAGGCAAGGTTTCGGAGGGACACTCTTGGCAGATGCCGCCTGTCTTCCTCGCCAATGAACAGAACCGCAAGTCATTGACAGATAATGAGGTACATGATTCATCAGGCATAGGAATCCGGCGTTTTGGAACGCTGGTATCGCGCCCTTTGCGTCTACAGGCTTGCGAAATCCTGAGCGTCCTACTTCCTCCCAGTAACCCTTGACCGAGCGCCTCAGGCATTCGCAGTGGAGCGAGGTGGTGGGTCCTGTTACGAGAATCGACGCAAGCCGCTGTAATCGCGTTGTTTGGAACCTAAACAGCAGTCCGGCAGGAATTTAGCTGGAAACGGCTTTATATAATTTGGCTTACAGGTCCGGTTACTATCAGCTCTGTATTTTTCAGTTGTTTACACAGTTCTTGTTGGTAATTGTGACCGCCGGTGTGGCACTAGGGGCGCGTGTCGGCCTGCTCCAAACCGCCCCGGGAAGGCGTATTGCGTCCTCACTCCGGCCATGGCAATCTTCCTCAGCTAAGCTGCACGTTGGCCTTTACTTCGCCTCGAATAATCAGCCATGAACTGCCTCGCCGCCGCCTGAGCTTTCGATCGCGAGCGGAATTGTCCCAACATGAGGATTTCGGTCGAACCGTGCCTTTGCACTATCGCGAAGAATAGAGCAGGGTGGCTGCGGCGGTCTTGGATGATTTCGGCGAACAGGTCGCCTCTGAACAGTCGTGTGCGCGGGATCGAAGCTGGCACGATCTGCTTGCGCTGGTCTGCTCCGAATTCAAATCGGCTCGACGACACAGTGCCGCCTCTTGGGTCCGGCAACTAATACCGCGCTGACGATAGGCGTGATGCAGTTCGTACTCTGGCCAGAGTGGGTACGAGCCGGTGGGGAACCTGCCTGAATCTGTCGGACGGCGCATCTTGGCGTGGAGTTGCCTGCTTGTCATCAATGTTGACATTATCGGTAGCGGCGAACAATCACACCGATTCAGCACGCTGTCAGATCGCGTAGCAGAGTTGGTGGATATTGCCCCCGGACGACATCTGAACAACACACTGCGCAGATCGACGGCTTATCGACGAGAAAGAATCTCTTCACCATGAAACGTGACGGCGATCACTGACAAGATGCCGAAAGCGTAGAACACGCCACTGAGGAAACCACGTCATCCATCGCAGTGCAAAGTGTTGAACTCATTAGCTGCTCGGCCGGTAGCGCGCGAGAGGCGCGATTTTTCACAGAGTTCTCCACAGCAATGTGGAAAAATCCGACGTGGAAAACTTGTGAAAAAATGACGACTGCTTCCGCGATCATCCTGCCAGATGCAGCGCGGTTCACCTCTTGGATCGCCTCTACTTCACGGACTGCGCCGAGTTCGAGGCAATGTCCCCTTAGCGACAAGTTCAGCAATCGCAAGAATCAGCAAGTCCCTGAGTCGGGATCGCCGGGAAAATCGGGACGCCGGGGGATGGGCTCGGCAATTTCTTGTGAGATGGCGATTTCTCAATAATCAGAAAAGTGTTCAATTTTGCACAGAAGCAATTCCGGGTGGAGTTGGACAATCCCATGGCATTGAAAGTTTCCAGCCGGAGTTTCCCATGGCTTCAAGCATCGCAGCCGAAGAAATCGAGTCTCTCAGGCTTCTGCTTGAGAAATCACACGCCCAACACGCCGATGCGAATGGATACGCCACATGCAAGGACACAAATTGCGTCGAAGCAAAGTTGGCAATCGCGTGGTTGACTCAGCGGCTTCACGAACGCGCTAACCGGAGTTTCACGAGAAACCCGTTCTCAGTGCGCTCCATTCTCCCCCAGTGTCGACACGACGAAGCGGTCATCGACAGCTTTCGATGCAGCCAATGTGCGTGGCTTTACCAGATCAAGAACCCGCAAACCAACCGTGTGCATGAGCAAGATGCTTACCAAGCTTGTCGCGTGTTCGAGGCGCACGATTGCAGGGACTATCCAGTTGCGAGCGTGGCTGCGAATCGAGACCAGCGGTCCATGGCGCGAGAACAGAGGTCGTCTCCAAATTAGAGTGAGGACATATTCGAAAACTCCTCTAGCGGTCCCACAATTACGGAATGCCGAAATCGTTCGGGTCGCGTCCTTCCGACATTACCTCGCCCAACCTGGTAATGCTGAATAGCTCCTTCAAACGCTGGTTCAAGTTGACGAGCTTCAACCGGCAGTGGGCAGTTTTCGCCGAAATGTACATTCCGACGATAGTGCCCAAGCCCGAGCTGTCCATGTAACTCACATCAGTCAAGTCCAACACCAACGTTTTGCCTTGTTCAAAAAGAGGCTTGACGGACGTCTTGAGGTGTTCTGTCGTTTCTGAAGTTATTCTTCCCTTGCAGTGAACGATGGTCCCGCCCGGTATGTGATCGGTAGCCAGGTCAAGCTCGGGATTGGGGAGAGGATTCGCGGCCATAACACACTCCTTGATTGAATTGACTTACGCGTGGCCCCTATGAGCGCGGCACTCCAGCACACGAAAATCCGTGATCTTAGAACGTCAGCTTGACGGCCAATTGAATCTGCCGCGGATTGAAAACTGCCCGAGGCGTTCCATAGCCGGGGTTCGGCGAACCTTCCTTGAATAGAGGTCCTATGCAGCCGTTGGCGGCGCCGCCGGCGGGGCAAAAATCCGATGCGCCGTAGGCGGTGTTAAAGAAACGCACGTTGAGCGTATTGGTCAGGTTGAAGGCCTCTGCCATTGCTTCCAGGTGGGTCCGCTCGCTGAAGGCGAACGTACGCGATAGGCGCACGTCGGCAGCCTTGTAGCTGTCCCCCTTGAAGGTGTTGCGTGCTTCGATGCCGACCCGGTCGTTGTTGCCGAAGATGTCGCCGTTGGCGTCGAACCCGGCAAACTTGGTGAAGTAGTGCGGCGATTCCAGGGTGAGGATGAAGGAGAACTGGAAGCCGTTGACGAGGGGATTCACGTGCGTGGGTCCCTGCAGCGTCATGTTAGCCACGAAACGATGCCGCACGTCGTCCGCCGAGCTCGCGCGTTCGGCCCTGAAATTCGAGCTGTCCTGCGGAATCAGCACGAAGCTTGGGTTCGGGCCGTTGTCGATACCGTGCGACCAGGTGTAGCTGATGCCGCCGGCGACGTGCTTGCTCATGCGCTTGTTGAAGTTCACCAGCAGCCCGTCCCATCGCGAGTCCCACTTCGAGTCCGCCTCGAAGTCGATGGCGAACGGGAAAGTGCGGATGTTGGGGATGATTCCCGAACCCACGTCGGGGAAGCATGGGAAGTTGGCGCAATACATGTTCTTCAGCCCGGTATTGCCGTTGGAATCGTGCATCAGCAACTGGCCGGAAGGGTTCGGCTGGTTGACGTTATAGAAGCTGCCGAGATGGATGCCGCGAACGTGCAGGTAGCTGACGTCCAGGATGGCATCGTGGAACGGCTCGAACTCCAGGCCGAGGCTGGCCTGCTCGCCGTAGGGTGGCTTGTGTTTCTGTGCGAAACGGACAACGGTGGCGTCCAGCGCGACCGAGGGCGGAGCGCCGGGGAAAGGAGAGGGAATCAGCAGCGGATAGTTGCCGTTTAGGATTCCGCCGAGCGCGATGTTCATGGAAAGCGGGTCGGAACCGAACGCGGAAAGCCGGGTGGTGGAGTTCAGCCCGTCCTGAATGTTTTCGCGGCCGGGATACTTCGAAAGCCCGCCGCAGGAAGGAATCTGGCACATCAGCAGGGGCGAGGGGATGGTGCCGTGGAACAGGCCCGCTCCGCCGCGCAGGATCACGTTGTGGCTGGTGCCGAGACTGTACGAGAAACCGGCGCGGGGATCGAAGTTCTTCATCGGGCTGTCCAGGGCAATGCTGGGCCAGGTTTCGCCCTCCCACCTCAGGCCGTAATTCATGGTCAGACGATCGGTTGCGTGCCATTTGTCCTGGATGTAGAGGCCCTCGTAGGTGTGTCCCAACTCGCCGCGCGCCTGGTTGCGCACGGCCTGCGAGATCCGTTGACCGGTGAAGACCGAGGTATTGAACGAGGTTTCGTTGAAGCCGTTGGCAGCATTGAAACGCTCGAAGAAAATCACGAACGGGTGCGGAATCGGGTTTGCCGCCGTGCCACACAACGACGGTACCGCCGGACCGAACAGGCAATCGGTCCCCAGGAAGGCGCTCAAGCTGGGGAAATCCGCCTCGAAGGGATAGAACAGCGGGAACGATTCGATCGTGTTCACATGGTCGAAATTCCCGCCGAAGCTGAGGGTGTGTTTGCCCCAGGCCTTGGTGACGTTGTCCACGACTTCCCAGCGGCCCTCTTCGTAGTAATCGGGATTGCCGCGGTTCACGCCGAGCGTGAACGTGTTCGAGACCTCCAGGTGCGGCTGCGTGGTATCGGTCGGGAAATTGAAGTAGCGGTGGGCATACTGGACGCGCAGTTCGTTGACCAGGGTCCTCGACAGCGAAGAGGTCAGCGATGCCACCAGCGACTGGTCGCGGAAATTATTGTCCTTGAAGCCGGAGGGCAGGTCGAAGCCATCGTTGAGCGGCGACAGGTTGGTGGCGCGCTGGTCGTTGAAAAAATAGCGCACGAACATGTTGTGCCGCTCATTAAAGGTGTGGTCCAGCCGGAACAGCATATTGTCATAATCGGTGTTGCGCGTGACATTCAGGTTTTCCGGCGCAAGGTGATAGAACTGGGTCTTGACGCGGTTGATCGCCGGCAGGTTCGCGAGGATGATCGAGTTGTAGAACGGCGATTCCCGCCGCCGCTGGCCCTCGTAGTTGCCGAAGTAAAATGTCTTGTCTTTGCGGATGGGACCGCCGAGGGTGAACCCGAACTGGTTCTGCCGCAGCTTGTCCAATCCGGGCGATGCCAGGATGCTGCGCGCGTCCATCGCGTCGTTGCGGAAATATTCGTAGACCGAGCCGTGCGTCTGGTTGGTCCCGCTCTTGGTGATGATGTTAATGATCCCGCCCACCGCGCGGCCCGCCTCGGTGCTGTACTCGCTGTTGATGACGCGGAATTCCTTGACCGCTTCCTGCGACGGCGTCGTTTTCTGGATGCCGGAGGCGGTGGACATATTGTCGGCGCCATCGATGGCCACGAAGTTGTAATGGATGTTCTGGCCCGCGAATGACAGCTTGGTGACGGGCTCGATGATCACGTCGGTGGAGCCCGAGGTGGTGTCGCCAATCGTCACCCCGGGTGCCAGCAGCGCAAAATCGATGAACTGGCGCCCGTTCACCGGGAGCGTCTCGATCTCTCGTTCGGCAATGACCTCGCTGACCATGCTCCGCGTCGGTTCCACCGCCTCCGGCTGCGCCTCGACGTTGATCTCCTGGGTCACCTGCCCCGGCGGCAATGCGAAGTCAATCGTTGCGTTGGCGCCGATATCCAGGTGGACGCTCCTTACCATCCGCTTCAAGCCTTGGGCCTCGGCCGATATGCGGTAATCGCCGACCGGCATGGCGGTCAACTGGTAATCGCCGGTGGTCGAACTGGTCGTGTTACGACTGAACCCGGTCTGGGTGTTGACCGCCTTCACCGTGGCATTCGGCACCACGGCGCCGGTCGTGTCGCTGACGCGGCCTCCGACGGAAACGGCTACTTGTTGTGCCGGCAACGGCAGCACGCAAGCCAGCAGAATGGAGACCAGCAGGAAATGCAGCTTCTTGGCCATGGAGACCTCGTCTTTCAAGATGGCCTACCCCGAATGAAAAAGACGCAACGGATTTAAAAATACCGGCTACGGAAAGATGAGCAAATGCTGCACCCGACCCACGCGGATGGACAGCATGGATTTTTTCGCTTGCAGGCCGGTTCCATCGGCTTGCAAATTGTGGGCGGGATATTAGTTGGGCGAGAGCACGGAAGTCAATGCCGCTTCCAGCGGGCATTTGAGCGGGCCGGCGGAAACGCCGAATTGGAGAATGATCTACCGCGGCAGTCTAGTCGCCGGCGGCCGCGTTCTCCCGCTTTTGATCCGTCGCGATAGGGACCGGTGGAGCGATTTGCACCAGGTTATCTGCGCGCGGCGCGCCAGCCGCGAGGTCACGTTCCCAGCGCAGGGCCTCGCGAACGCCGGGACGGAAGTTGGCGGCGAACTTGCCAATCCCAACCGAACCGCGCACCAGGTGCCCGACCGTGAGCGGGCCGGCCAGTTGCCGGTGCCCAATCCAGTGGAGCGCTGAACTGATCGCGCACCCGCATTTACTGCAATCCGGATCGCCGCCGAAAATGCATGGCTCCACGCGCGTGCGCAGGTCGGCGGTGTAATTCACCGACATCTTGGAAAAAATACAGTCGTCCGGATTGCGCGGCGGCGCCAGCAGCGTACGCGCGATCTCCTGGTTGAACAGGAACTTCGGATATCGCCGCCGTAGTTCCGGCGCCTCGCGAATCAGGCGCTGGTAGTGTTCGGGCTGGAGCATTTCCGCGGAATCTTCGCCGCGTTGCGGTGAATACGTGCTGACCCAGATGAAATTCACTTCCGGGCGCTCGCTCCAGAATCGTACGTAGTCTTCCAGGTAGCCGTCGCGCTCGAACATGGGCCGGGTGAGCGTCCAGTGCACATTCACCTCACAACCCGCGATGTTGCGGAGGATGCGCTCGTACGTCGCCGGTTTGCGCCGGACATCGTGATGTTCGGGCAACCCGTCCACCGAGATGGTGGTGCGGAAGTCTTTGAATTTCATCCAGTGCTTCGGGATGGGAATGACCGCGCTGGTCACCAGCATGACAAAGCTTCCCAGCGCGGTGAGCCGCGGGATGATCGTTTCCAGCTCGCGGTGGCGCATCATGGGCTCGCCGCCGACGAGCGACACGTGCAGCGGGCGGTAGCGTCGAACCAGGTCCACCACCCGTTCCACCAGTTCGTCACCCTTGAAGTCGCTGAGGTCGCGCAGATTCTTCTCGCCGCCGAGGTGGTCTTCTCCATAGGCGTAGCAGCCAGGACAACTCAACGGACACTCGCGCGTGATTTCAATCGACATTAGCGGTGAGCGGCCGGTCAGGATCCCGCCCCAACCTTTCACCAGGTGTATGGCCCGAAGGCTGCTTTTCTTCTTCATGGAAATTGCCTCGACCCCGAGTTTGGGCTTCGGGACGCCGCCGGAGAATCTTGGTTTATGGCCCGATGAAAAAATGAGAGACGGAGCGCTTTAGCAAAGAAGGGTGATCAAGCGCAGCGGATGCGTGTCAGGAAAATGGCCGGCCGGCGGCCATACGCGCTCAGCACCCCGCAACGGCTGCCGATTGGCAGCCATCTCCCAGCAAACGCTCATTACTGCCAGGACGCCCACTGCGATTTGCCGGGCGCGTAAGACAGTCAGGGGCGGGTCAACATAAGGCGAAATCACGAGGAAGACAACAACACAGACGAGCAGAACTCCCAACGCCGCGCGTAGCACACCCCACATCATCCCATTATGACGTATCCCGCTGCTCAGGTGGTTGCTTTTTGTTGGTATGCGGCCCAAAGCGATGCTGGCACGTTCCCGCGCCGCCGCTTAGTGCTGGAAGGTCCCGAGCACGGCCTCCGCGCGGCGGAAAGAGCGCCTCGACTGCTGGGCTCGAGTGCCCGCAACTTCCGCCACCGTCGATCCGGTTCGGACCCTGATCGCATTCTCCTGCAGCGTGTGCGGGCCGAAGACCCGAACGTCCGCATTCGCCGTGGTGTGCGTCTTCATCCACATGCCGCTGACGTCGCCGAAGTCGAGAGTGACTTCCACGGACTTGATCCACCACGAGGGCATCTTTGCCATCTCTCCCTGCACCCTGCGCACCAGGTAGGTATTCTTATCCACCCAGGCGCGACCGACGATCAAGTTCTTTTCCTTGTGTTTGGGTGTAAGTCCGAGCACGAAGCAGTCGTGTTCATCCACGCGCTGTTCGCCCTGGAGGGTGAATTCGTAATTCTCGCGGGTCACCGCGCCCGGCGCCTGGCCCGTCTCAGCCGCTCTCTGTTCGTTCTCCAGGATGTGGCGCACCACGTTTTCACCGCGGGCACTACCCTGGGTTTCCGTGATCTTGAATTCCTGCGTCTTGGGAGGAACGAAGCTGATATCGGCCACCACCGTCGAGCCCGGCTTCTGCTCACCGCCGCCGTACATGCGGTATTCGCGCGTAATGACGTAAGCCCGGTATTTTTCCCGGTTCTCGCGCGCCGCCTGTTCCATCCGCTGCACGATGGTCTGCAACTCTGGACGGGGTTCCTGCTGGGTGAATTGGGCTGGAACCTGCGGAGGCTGGGGTGCCTGGGCTGCCGCCAATGCGGCGATTAGGAAAATTAGGTAGCCGATTGCCGATTTTTTATATTGCACGGGACCCTTGGCCTCACTAGTCGTGCCTACCGCTACAGAGTTAGAAGCAAATAAGAGGCCAACAGAGTGTCCCCGGCAGAAATATTCCAGACAACCTGGCGCCGCCCTGGTATGAGCGCCTGCCTCTGAAATTGGGAGTAGAAGCGCAACCGGGCAGAATTGGCGCCCGGCAGCTCATACCGGGTGGAAGCTGAATTCAGACTTGCGCTATGGGGGTCTCCACAGCCGCCGCCGCTGGCGCGCCTGCGACTTCGCGGTACACATCCAGGATTTGCTGCGCCGAGGTGTCCCAGGAGAAACGCTGCACCTGCTCATAGCCCCGCTGCTTCAGCTTCTCCCGCAGCGGTTGGTCCACCAGGACCTTATGCAGAGCGCGCATGATTTCAAACACGTTCTCAGGATTCACCAGCACCGCCGCGCTGCCCACAACTTCCGGCAGCGACGATGTATTCGACGCCACCACTGGGGTTCCGTGCGCCATCGCCTCCAGCGGCGGCAGGCCGAATCCCTCGTAGAGGGACGGGAACACGAAAACTTTCGCCACGTCGTAAAAAATCCGCAGCACCTCGACGGGCACGAAGCCCAGGAAGCGCACGTCATTTTGCACGCCGCTCTTGACCACCGTCCGCCGCAAGTCAGGATGGCGCGAAACTTCGTCGCCGATGATGATTAACTTCAAATCCGGGAATTTGTCTTCCTTCTCCAACTCCGTTTTTAGCGCCGAAAACGCCTCGATGATGCGAACCACGTTCTTATGCGGGCTGATCCTGCCGGCGTACAAGATGAACGGGTAATTGCACTGGTAGCGTTCGGCGATCAGCTCCCGGTCGGCATCGGTGGCGTGGCCAACGCGGAAACGTTCGTCGATCGCGTTGTACACCACTTCGATCTTGTCCTGGGGAATATTGAACAGCCGCTGGATATCCATCTTCGTGAATTGCGAGACCGCCAGGATGCGCGCCGCCCGGCTGAGCACGCGGTGGGTCAGGTAGCGGTGAGCCGCCCGGCGCAAGCCTGATCCGTTATGCGCCCGGTACATGAAATCAAGCAGGTCGTGCACCGTCATCACGTAGGGGCAAGGCAGGTACAGCGGTGTCCAGAACAGGTGCGGGATGTGAACCAGGTCGCAGGCGTAATGGCGCAACACCTTCGCGAATCCGATATATCCGCGCGGCGAATGTTCCTCTTCGGCAAACGGAACGACGTGGAAGTTGGGCGGCAGCTTACCGATCTCGCGCACCCGATCGCGCCCGCCGATCAGGAAATATTCGCCGCTCTGGTCCAGCAGCCCCAGCGTCCGCACTACGTTGCGGATATAAGTGCCGACTCCAAAGTCCCGGATCGGCCGGATGTCAAACCCCACGCGCACGCGGATAGTGTAACGCGGACCGTCGCAACTTGAGCCGAAGAGTGGAACGGAAACTGCGCAGTCAGTCGCGGGCCATCCAAACCGAACTCATCCAACGCCAATGACTCCCGCGTGCAGCGGTCCAGGCTTTGTTCGACAGTACTCGCTGCTACAATTCCTTTCGGCGAAGGTGCTCTGATGCCTGCTACGTATGCCAACGGCAAGATCTGCTACATCGAGATTCCCGCCACCGACATTGCGCGCTCAGCTGAGTTCTACCAGAAAGCATTCGGCTGGAACATTCGCAAGCGGGGCGACGGTGCTACTGCCTTCGACGACGCCGTCGGTGAAGTGAGCGGAGCGTGGGTGCTGGGGCGTCCGCCGGCATCCAAGCCGGGATTCGTCATTTACATCATGGTGGACAGCGTGGAGTCGGCGGTGGACGCGGTCATTGCCTCCGGCGGCAAAATCGTGCAGCCCATCGGCGTTGACGCCCCGGAGATCACCGCCAGGTTCACCGATCCGGCAGGAAACGTGATCGGCCTGTACCAGCAACCCCAATGAGTTGCGCAATTTGGTAATTTCGTAATTGCGCAATCGCCGGAAATGCCTGTCAGTGCATTCCCACCATCGCCCGCGCCCGGCGCTCCGGATACAACGGAAACGCCTCGCAGAGCTGCAGCACTTCGCGTTTGATCCTGCCCAGCGTCTGCCCGTCGGTGCGATTGTTGAGCGCCTCTGCGATCCAGTGGCCGATCTGGCGCATTTCATTTTCTTTCATGCCGCGCGTGGTCAGCGCCGGGGTCCCGATGCGGATGCCGCTCGGCTTCATCGGCGGGTTGGTGTCGAACGGGATGGCGTTCTTGTTGACGGTGATGCCGGCCGCGCCCAGCGCCTTCTCCGCTTCGCTGCCGAGCATGCCCTTGCTGAACACGTCCACCAGCATCAAGTGCGTGTCGGTGCCGCCGGAGATGATGCGGAAGCCGTCGTCGGCGAGCGTCTTCGCCAGTACCTTGGCGTTGCCGACAATTTGCCGCGCATAATCTTTGAATTCCGGCTGCATTGCTTCGTGGAAGCACACGGCTTTGGCGGCGACCATGTGCACCAGCGGGCCGCCCTGGTCGCCGGGAAATACCGTCTTGTCGATCGCCGCTGCCAGGTCAATGTCCTTATCGCCAATCCGCGCCATCTTCTGGCACAGGATCATCCCCGCTCGCGGCCCGCGCAGCGTCTTGTGCGTGGTCGTGGTGACGATCTGCGCGTGCGGCACGGGCGAGGGATGCACGCCGCCCGCCACCAGCCCGGCAAAATGCGCCATGTCCACCAGGTAAATGGCGCCGACCTTATCCGCGATCTGGCGCATGCGCGCGAAATCAATGATGCGAGGGTAGGCCGAGCCGCCGCCAATGATCAGCTTCGGCCGCTCGCGCTCCGCCATCTTCTCCAGGTCATCGTAATCGATGGTTTCCGTTTCCTTGGTGACGCCGTAAGGAACGATCTTGTAGGTCTTGCCGGAAAAGTTCAGGTGATGACCGTGGGTGAGGTGGCCTCCGTGCGCCAGGTTCAGTCCAAAGACGGTGTCGCCGGGCTGAATGACCGCCGCATATGCCTCCATGTTTGCCGACGATCCCGAGTGCGGCTGCACGTTGGCGTGCTCGGCGCCGAACAGTTGCTTGGCGCGTTCGCGGGCCAGCGTTTCCACTACATCGGTGAACTCGCATCCGCCGTAATAGCGCTTGCCCGGATATCCCTCAGCATACTTGTTGGTGAACACCGAGCCCATCGCTTCCAGCACGGCTTCGCTCACGAAGTTCTCGCTGGCGATCAGTTCCAGGCCCTCGTGCTGGCGGCGCTCTTCGTTGTAAATGGCGTTGGCGACTTCCGGGTCTACTTCGTAAAGAGGACGGGACATGGGCTGCTTCATAAGCGCTCTTCCTGTCAGCCGCCGGCGATTCGGGGCGGCGAATCCGGAAACCGTAAAGCATACTCCGCAATCCGGGCGCTTCCAAGTTGGCCGGGCGCGGCCAGCGAAGCGGCGTGCTGAAACGGAACTTCGGTCCCGGCCAACCTGCTCCGAAGTAACGGTTCGTCCATCAGGTAAATTGCTGATGTCGAGTCGGGGTGGTGTTTGCTACTATCGCTGCTCGCCACGCAGCGTCGATATGACAAATGAAGAAAGCACTGGTGATATTAGTCTGCCTGCCGCTGGTGGTGTTTTCCGGAGCCGCGAAATCGAAGAAGCCTGCGACGCTGGTCGCGAGTGCCGATCCGCAAGCTTTGCTTCCGTCGACCAAAGATCAGGAAAGCGGACTGCTTCTCAGGAAAGTGGGTAGTCCGTTCGACATCTGCGCCGGCATGCGTTTGCGCGACAGTTCTACCGTCGGCCTGCTTCTGAAAATCACGAATGCATCCGCTAGACCCCTGGTTTTTGCCCCCAGCGAAATCGTGGTGATTTTGCCGAACGGACATTCCTATCGACCCTTCAGCCAGAACGATGTCCTGCAAGAGGCGTACGCGGTGGAGGCAGGCGCCCGTTCCGAATCAGTCGCGGAAGAAACCCCGACGCTGTCTGCGAAGCGCGCTTCGGTATCGGAGGCGGGCTCTGCGAGCAGTTGCTCTGTCCGAGGCGAAAGCGCCGCCTGCTCAACCGCGGCGGACGTATCGACCGAACGGTGGCGCGCCCGCCGGGTTGCGCTTCGCTACATGACAAGAGCTGTTCTCCAAGACGTTAAGTGGAAGCACTATGTTCGCGCCGTCAAAGAGCAGTACCTGGTGGCCCAGAAACTTGCTCCTGGCGCTACCGCGAGCGGCTATGTCGACATCTATGTCGAAAACGTGCGCCAGGGGCCATTCACGGTGAGAGTTCCGGCGGGAGGCACGAACTGGATCGCGCCGGCGCCAGGAGAACTAGCGGTGCCCGTCAGCGCCTACAATTTCAGCTTCGGGCCGGAAATCAGGTGATGGCACACCCGGGAAAGCACGGCTCATTGCTTAGCTGGTCGGGACACGCTCTTCGCGCTCGATTTGGGAGATCTTTTCCACCCGCCGCTGGTGCCGGCCGCCGGCAAACTTCGTGCGTAACCACATATCCAGGATGCTGTGCGCTTCCTCGTCGGTCATGACGCGCGCGCCCAGCGTCAGCACGTTGGCATCGTTGTGCTCGCGTGACATCTGCGCCTCATAAACCGTATGCGCGTTGGCGGCGCGGACCCCGGGAACTTTGTTGGCTGCTATCGCCATGCCAATCCCGCTGCCGCATACCAGCACGCCGCGATCGGCTTTCTTCGCCGCCACCTCTTCGCCAACCTTGCGCGCATAGTCCGGGTAATCGACGGAGTCGCTGGACAATGTGCCCTTGTCATCGACCTGGACACCCTGTTCGGTCAGCCACTGCTTCACTTTTTCTTTGAGCGGGAAACCCGCATGGTCGGCGCCGAGTGCGATTTTCATTTGCTGATTGTATCCCTTTAAGCGAAAACGGCTCACGGTCAGATTCTGTGAGCGCTCCGACCGTGAGCCTCTATCGCAGCAATGCCCGTGGTTAGTGCTTGTCCTTCTCGTGGCGCTCTTCGTCCTTGTCGTGCTTCGTGTCGTATCGCAGTCCTTGCTCCACCTGCTGGATGGCCTGGTTGACGAGTTGCTGCGCCCTGGCGCGATGCCCGCCCTTGTCGTGCTCCGCCTTGGCCAGTTCGGCCTGCGCTGCTTTCAAGTGTTCCAGTGCTTCCCTCATGTGCGGCTGCTCTTCCGCCCGGGCGGCGGGAACGAACATGCTGCCGGCCAATGCCAATGCCATCAATCCTGCGGGGACTTTGAAGTTCAATGACATCCTCACCCTCCAGGCACGGTTGGTGCCGTCGGATATTATCCGGCACGTGTCAACCCGTTACTTGTACGCTCCCGGATTTCGTCACATAATGCGACCCTCGGGACAATTCTGGAGGAGCAATGCCCACGCTGAAGCGGGTCGCACAAGAATTCAAGTACATCAAGTTCGACCACAGCACGTTCGCTGCCCACATCACGCTGAATTACCCGCCGTACAACGTGCTGACGATACCGATGATGAGCGAGTTGGCCGAAGCCATCGAGAGCCTCAATGGCCGCGCCGACGTGAAATGCATCCTGCTCGATTCGTCGCAGAAGACTTTCTCCGCCGGCATCTCGGTCGAAGACTCGCGACCTGAGCGCGTCTTCCAGACGCTGGACGCCTTCAACCGCGTGTTCCATGCCATCGGCGAAATTTCAAAGCCGCTTATTGTTGTGGTGAATGGCCCCGCCATCGGCGCCGGCTGCGAACTGGTCGCCTTCGGCGACATGGTTATCGCCACTACCAACGCCCGCTTCGCTCAGCCCGAGGTGAAGATGGGGGTCTTTCCTCCGTTCGCTGCCATCATGCTGCCCGCGCTCATCGGTCCCAAGAAAACCTACGAGCTCATCCTCACGGGCAATCCATTGACCGCGGAAGAAGCGCTGGCGTTTGGCTTCGTCAATAAGGTGGTCCCGGAGGCCGAACTTCCCAAAACTGTGAACGAGGTCTTGATGCGCATCGGCGAGTTCAGCGGCCCGGTGCTGGAGATGACCAAGCGCGTGATCGGCAGCTCGATCGGCAAACCGCTGGCGGAAGCGATGAAAGAGTCGCAGGACATTTACTTGAACCAGCTCTACGACTTGGAAGATGTTGCCGAAGGTTTGCGCGCGGTGGTGGAGAAGCGCAAGCCGGTGTGGAAGAACAAGTAAAGATTTGCGCACAGGTTCCGCGCGGAACATCTGTGGAAATGCCCAAAACAGAACGAGGGCGCGCTTTTCGGCGCGCCCTTAACGTTCTGGGGGAAGGTACATGAGAAACGGCCGTGGACCAGCCGAATCCTTGCCTCTTGGTACTGACGTTACGCTACGAAAAATCCTGCTCACGTTCAGCCAAAATCTTGCCGTAGTACTTTCGAGCTACTATCGCCTCACGACATAATTCACGACGGAGCAACGCGCGGGGCTGTCCAGCGGCCCGACTCGAGATCACAGTGCGCTGTTGAGGAAGCGCACCAGGTGCCAGGCGTCGAGGAACTTGTACGGGGTTTCGCCGGTGGTGTAGTGGCCGCAGGGAAGCACGGCGACGCGATGATCGAGATGGCGACGGCGAAATTCGGCGACCACTTCGCGGGAAAACTCCGGCAGGAACGTCAGGTCATAGGTGGCATAGACGATCAGCGACTTTTTGGGGAAGCGAGCGTACTGCTCGAAGTAGGACATGGGGCTGATCGCCAGCCAGCAATTGCGCAGGCTGTCGAGGGAAATTTCACGTTCGACGCCGGCGCGGACGTGGCGCGTGGACTGGCCGGTCCACACCACGTCGGCAAAATAGGTGGAAGCGTGGTTGAAGGCGTTCACGCGCAGCCGCTGGTCGTGGGCGCTGGCAATGAAGGCGTAACAGGAACCGAGGCTGGTGCCGAGGATGCCCAGCTCGCGGTAGCCCTGCGATTCCAACCAGTCGAGGCAGCAGCGGATGTCGAGAATCGCCTGCCGCGCGGCGGCGATGGTGCGGCCGATGTTGGCGGAAACGGCGTAATCGGCGCGTTCCAGTTCGGCGGGCCGGCGCACGTCGTGGTACGGCATGCTGAGGCGCAGGCCGGCGATGCCGCAGAAATTCAACATGCGGCAAAGCGCGTTGTGACCGAGCGCATCGGCATTCCACTGCGGCAGCACGATAACCGCGCGCCGGCCGCGGGCCGGGAACCAGCGGGCATTGGCGGTGTTGTTTTCGCGGTAGGGAGTCTCGGCGGCCGAGGTGAAGCGGAGGAAGTTGCCGCTGCCGCGCTCGCGGTCGTCGCCATTGTTCCCGCCGGAGGCGTGCAACCTTACGGGATGCTTCTCGATGCGGAAGTCGGTAGGAGTGCGGTACGAGAAGAATTCGTCGCTGTGGGCGATGATGTGGTGGTTGAGTTCTTGGAAGAATCTTTCGGGATTGCTCGCGACCGCGGGCCGGTCAGCGCTTAAGCCGGGCCAGTCACGCGTCCATTCTTCGCCCCACTCGAACGGACGCACGATGCGGTTGGTGTCGCGGGTGGTGAGACGAGTCTCCCACTCGTGCATCCAGTTCTGGTAGCGGCGACGCATGGATGAAAAAGAATAACAAAAGCTCTTGGCTCTTAGTTGTCAGCTCTTAGTCGTCAGCCAGATCTGCCAGTCCATTACCTGGCCCGTGAAAGCTACTCGGTGTAGGTCCTGCGGACGCGCCCGCCCACCCGGCAGAGGACCTCGTACGGGATGGTCGCTTCCAGGCGCGCGTGCTCCCAGGCGTCAATCATGCAATCGCCATCGGCGCCGAGAATGGTGACGTCGTCGCCAAGCGCGGCGCCATTTACGTCGGTCACGTCCACCACCGTGATGTCCATGGAAATAATTCCGACCAGCGGAGCGTAAGTTCCGCGCACGATCACGCGTCCGCGCGAAGAGAGATGGCGCGAGAGCCCGTCGGCGTATCCGACCGGGAGCACACCAAGTTTTGTCGGGCGGTTGGTGACATAGGCAGCCTTGTAGCCGACCGTCTGTCCGGCGCCGACGTCCTTCATGGAAATGATTTTCGTCTTCCATGAAAGCACGCGCTTCACTGCCAGGGGATGTGGAATTTCGGGGTCATCCTCGGTACGCATCAGCGGCAGGCCATAGCCGTAGAGCAGCATCCCGGGACGAACCATGTTGCGCCACAGCGAGGGCCGCCCCCCTACTGCGGCACTGTTGGCGATGTGGCGGTAAGTCGGGGAGAAACCGTGCTCGCAGACAAATTGCTCGAATTCGGCGAAGCGCTGCGCCTGCTGCCTGGCGTCGGTCGCATCGAGAACTTCGGCGGATGCGAGGTGGCTGAAGACGCCCTCGAGCGCCACCGCTTCGGCGGCCTGGATACGCTTCAGAAAAAGGCCCATGAAGTAATCGGGAACACCGAGGCGGGCCATGCCGGTGTCCACCTTGACATGGACGGGAAACGATCGCGGCGGAGCATTGACCTTGGCAAGCGCGGCTTCAAGAGCGCCGATTTGCCACCACTCCCAGACCGTGGGCGTGAGCTGGTGACGCACTACGTCGTCCTGCTCGCCGCGCCAGAAGCCGGTCATCAACAGTACGCGCCCGGTAACGCCGGCTTCGCGGACCTTGACCCCTTCCTCCGTCGAAGTCACCCCGTACCAGGTGGCGCCGGCTTCCTGCAGTGCGCGAGCGCACTCGGGCGACCCGTGGCCGTAGGCGTCGGCCTTGATGACGGCGCAGACGGTCACCTTGTCCCCGACATGTTCCTGGATAAGGCGAAAATTGTGTCGCAACGCGCTGAGCGAAATCTCCGCCCAAGTAGGTCTCATGAATTTGCAATTTGAAATTTAAAGATTTGCAATTGCTCGATGATTGTAAACGACGGCCTCATTCGCAAGCGTGGGAACCAGGATCGCGAACAAAAGTGTGCAAGAACCGCAGGGGAAGAGATTCCAGAGGAGGAGAAGCCTGTCCTGCAGGAGGAGACCATGAAGCTGGAATCCCTTGAACAGATGGTGGCGGAACGAGGCCGGTGGAAGATGACCGCGATCTCGCTGCTGATCGCTCTGGCCGCGGTCCTGGCGCAAAACGCGCGTGCGGACCTGCCGTATCCGGAGCGCGTTCGGGCGCGCACGGTGGAGGCGGAGGAGGTCGTGCTCAAAGACAGCAGCGGGAAGGTCCGGGCGCGCATGGAGGTGCAGGGAAGCGCGGCCCGGCTGGTGATCTTCGACGAAGACGGGAAAGCCATTGCCGTGCTGCCGGAGCGAGCGCGATGGAGGGACCTGGGAAAGTGACGGTGGCGCTCAGGCAGATTCCTGGCGCGACTTCGGGAACAGCGATCGCCACTGGTCCAGGTCCGCGGGCGGATGCGCTGTTATCTTTACGTTCGCCTTAACGTGTTCAGGGCGGCCCATGCCGACCAGTGCGGTCACCAATCCCGGGGCGGAGCGCGCAAACTGAATGGCATTTTCGGCGGAGGTTCTCATTCCCAGCCGCTTGCTGACGACTTCCGGCAGATCGCCGGCCAGTTGTCCCTGGGCAAGGGTGCCGCTGCCGATAGCGGCGATGCCAACGCGGTGCACGAACTCCAGCGCCGATATGGTTTCCTCGTTGAATTGATGATTGTTCGAGGACCACGCCTCGGTCATCGCCAGGTTGAAGGGGAGCTGGATGAAGCGGCAATGATTGCCTTCCCCGCCGGCCTCATAGGCGCAACGCAGCACGGCTTCGAGCGGCATGTAGCCGTTGTCGCCGGGCGCGACACGGAAGGCATTCCAACTGGCCACGCCGTACCACCGGATTTTGCCCGCGTCGGCGGCTTGTTCCAGCTCGCGAAAGGCCGCTGCCAGCCGCTGAACAAACTGCGTGGGCGGCACTGAGGCGAGCTGCGTCTCCGGGTTGTGGACATAAAAGACGTCAATGGTTTCCAGGCCGAGATTGCGGCGGGAGCGCTCCAGTTGGTCGGCAAGGAAGCGCGGTGCCATGCAATGCATGCCCCCGGCGATCTCGGCCGGATCGAGAATGCCCGGCTCGATGTACTCTTTCATGAAATAGGCGCGCGGATCGGACGGCATGTCGCCGTCGAAGGTCAGATATCCGGCCTTGGTGCAGACCAGCACCTCGTCGCGACGGAGCTTACCCTCTCCAATCAGCTGCGACATCGCAGCGCCAATGTTCCGCTCGGAGCGCTGGTGTCGGTAATTGATGGCGGAGTCCACAACGTTGATGCCGGAAGCAAGCGCTTCGGCAAGGGCAGCGGTGTAGGCGCGGTCGGCGTCGTCGTCGGGCTCTCCCAGGTAAGTGCCGATGCCCATGGAGGAGAGTGTCAGCTCGCCGACACCCTGCACCCACTCGGGACGCCGGAAATTAAGGTGAGCCTGTGGAAAATGCTGTGCAAAGCGCGCACAGCCTTCGGCAGTGGCGAAGCCTGAGATCATGACCGCCTAGTGTATCAGCGCGTTAGGCACGAATCCTTTTTGGGAAACTTTTCCGGAGCTGCACCAGTTTTGCGGCAGCAAACTTCTCCGCCGCTTTCGCATCTGTAAGTAGGCGAACGAACCAATTGTCTCCGGGGGATTGCCGGGGCTCGGGCCCGGGCGTAGTCTTTGGCTGGCGGACCGCAAAGCGAACAAGGAGAGAATTTATGAAAGCGTTTCTATTCGGGTTGGGACTTGGCGTCGGGCTGGGTGTTCTGTTTGCGCCCATGAGCGGGCAAGAGGCACGCAACACGTTGCAGGAGCGGGCGCAAGACTTGGCCAGTTCGGCGCGTGAAACCTTTGAGCAAGGCCGCGACCGTGTGCAGCGTACGGTAAGCAGCATTCGCGGAGAGGCCGGCGTGCGTCCGACCGGCACCGAAAGCAGCATTTAAGGGGTTACTAAGTACCGAGTACCAAGTACCTGCTGTGCTTAGGTACTTGGTACTTGTATTCGTGCACTGCGACATCCCGCAGCGGCTAAGCCTCACGGGTCAAAGACCCGTGCCACACGGTCGTTCGGAGCCGGGCTTACCGTCCTTAAAGCGGGAATATGTTAGATGCCCCCAAGCAATGGCGCTTGGATTCCACTTTGCCCTTACATATTGTGAGCCGCAAGGATAGCAATGCGGTGGCAAGGCGGGTCTGGCTTATCGAAACCCTGGCGGCGATGGCCATTCCCAACTTGATCCGGTCGAAGATGTCCGCCCAATGAGGCTTCCGCGTCGTCGTCGCTGCACGCCATTTCCAACGCCCAGGCGAGTTACCAGATTACCTATCCGTATATTGGCTATGCCGAGCAGAGCAGTAGCGAGCTCTGCTGGTTTGACACTGCCGCTCTCCGGCCTTTATTCTTGATGTTTGCGCCGAGGTAGTTCTGCTGCTTGTACGACCGGGTGATTGTTGGAAGGCTTAGTCTGTTGGTCTGCGATGTTCATCAGCCTGCAAGTTCTGGAACAAAAGGAAATTAATTTTCGGGAGGAATATCCCCCCGACACGGTTGACTTGGGTCCAGATATGCGCCAGTCAGCGCCGCTGCGAACCAGCGGGCGGGCGACGCTGATTGAGGAACATCACGGGCACAAGGAAGTGATTCAAGACATCCGGGTGCTCGGCGAGCTGGCAACGTCGGTGGAGACCGCTTGTGCCCGGTGCCTGGTGCCGGTAACCCGGGAGGTGGCGCGGAAGTTCGAGCTTCTGTACCGGCCGCGGGGCGTCGATGGCGGCCGGGCAGAGATTTCCGTCACCCAGGCGGAGGCGGAAATCGGCTACTACACCGGCGACGGAATCGAGTTGCGGGACGTCCTGGGGGAGCAGATCCTGCTGACCGTGCCTATGAAGGTGGTTTGTCGCGAGGGATGCAAGGGCCTGTGCCCGCATTGCGGACGCGATCGTAACCAGGGCGAGTGCAATTGCGCGGCTTCCGTTCCCGACCCGCGATGGGAAGCGCTGAAAGAGCTGAAAGACAAGCTAGGGCAATGAGAATTTGAAATTTGAAACTCGAAGTTTCGAATTTCCAATTTTCAGTCGCGGAGAGTTTCAGTGCCGCCACTGTCCTGATCGGAATATTTATGGCGAATCCAAAGAGACGACATTCCAGGGCGCGGACCTCGACGCGGCGCGCTCACGATTTCCTGACCGCGCGCTCGCTTTCCGAGTGCCCGAACTGCCACGAGCAGAAATTGCCTCATCGCGCCTGCCCGAAGTGCGGCTACTATAAGGGCCGCGAAGTGCTGACGATTAAGGAAAAGGAATAGGTCGCGGGTTGGAGAGGAAGAATCGCAGGTGCAGGGTGCGCGCCCGGCCCGCAGCCTGGGAACCTGAGGACCTCTACGCCGAATGCCCACGGTCATAGCCGTCGACGCCATGGGCTCGGATCGCGCGCCGAAACCGGAAATCGAAGGCGCGATTCTGGCCGCGCGTCACCACGACGTCCACGTTCTTCTGGTCGGGCCTGAGAACGAGGTCCGAGCGGAACTCCGCCACCATCCCACCGCGCCCTTCGAACAGATCCAGGTGGTTCATGCCAGCGAAGTCATCGGCATGAACGAAAAGGCCGCGCAAGCGGTGCGGGCAAAGCGCGATTCCACTTTACGCGTGGGACTACGCATGGTGCGCGACGGCAAGGCCGCGGGATTTATCACTGCCGGCAATACCGGCGCTGCGATGGCAACGGCCAAGATGGTGCTGGGCGCGCTGCCGGGCGTGGACCGTCCCGCGCTGGCGGCGGTTTTCCCCACCGCGCAGGGAACGGCGAGCATCATGCTGGACGTGGGCGCCAACGTCGATTCCAAGCCGCACAACCTGGAACAGTGGGCGGTGATGGGCGACATCTATGCGCGCGCGATTTTCGGCGCTGAGCGCCCGCGCGTCGGGCTGCTCTCCATTGGCGAAGAAGAGGCCAAAGGTAACGATCTGACGCGCGCCGCGCACCAGCTTCTAAAGCAACTGCCGCTGCAGTTCGTGGGCAACGTGGAAGGCCGCGATCTGTACAACGGCAATGTGGACGTCATCGTCTGCGACGGCTTCATCGGCAATGTTGCGCTGAAGGTTTCCGAAGGACTGGTGGAGACCGTCAGCTACATCCTGAAGGATTCCTTGCGCGCCACCATCACGCGGCAGGTCGGGTTCTTGCTTTCGCGCCGGGCGTTTGAAGAATTCAAGAAACGCCTGGATTATTCCGAATATGGCGGGGCGCCGCTGCTCGGGCTCAAGGGCGTGTGCATCATCAGCCACGGGTCATCGAACGCACACGCCATCAAAAACGCCATCCGCGTGGCCGCCGAATTTGCCAATGCCGGCATCAACGCCGAAATCGCGCGCGGACTGACGTCGGCTCGGGGAAAGAGCGCTGCCATCCCAGTGGCTGATGGCCTGAACCGCTGATTGACCGCAGCATGAGCGCACATACTCCAGAACAGACCGCATTCATTTTTCCCGGCCAGGGATCGCAGAGCGTCGGCATGGGCCGCGAGTTGGCCAGCCTGCATCCGGTCGCACAGCAGACCTTCGATGAGGCAGACGCGGCGCTCGGGTTCAAACTTTCCCAGGTGTGCTGGGAAGGTCCGGACGAAAAGCTGCGGCTGACCGAGATCACGCAGCCGGCGATTTTGACGATGTCGATCGCGGTGCTGCGGGTGTTGCGCGAAAAAGGAATCGCGCCGGCCATCGCGGCCGGGCACAGCCTGGGCGAGTATTCGGCGCACGTTGCCGCCGGCACGCTGGAATTTCAAGACGCGGTGCGGACGGTGCACCACCGCGGCCGCTACATGCAGGAAG
>DASSIZ010000050.1 GCA_035691485.1 Terriglobales bacterium | reverse complement strand
TGCCTGGTTGGGGATTTCGGCAACGACTTTGCCGTGTTCGAGCACGCGTAGTTTGTTATCGGTTGTGACCTTGCCGACTTCGACTGCATCGAGCCCCCACTTTTCAAAGACGCGAAAGACTTCATGTTCGCGGCCTTTTTGAGCGACCAGCAGCATGCGCTCCTGCGACTCGCTAAGCATGATCTCGTAAGGAGTCATGCCGGTTTCGCGCTGAGGAACGCGGTCGAGTTCGATTTCGATACCCACGCCGCCGCGGCCGCCCATTTCACAGGTCGAGCAGGTGAGACCGGCCGCACCCATATCCTGAATGCCGACGATCGCGCCCGTCTGCATGGCTTCGAGGCAGGCTTCCAGCAGCAGTTTCTCCAGGAACGGGTCGCCCACCTGAACGTTGGGGCGCTTGGCTTCAGAAGCTTCGCTGAATTCCTCGCTGGCCATGGTGGCGCCGTGGATGCCGTCGCGCCCGGTCTTTGCGCCGACATAGATCACCGGATTGCCTTCACCGGCAGCACGCGCGTAGAAGATCTCGTTCTTGCGCACGAGACCCAGGGCGAACGCGTTCACGAGCGGGTTCCCCGAATAGCAGGACTCGAATTTCGTTTCCCCGCCCAGATTCGGCACTCCGAAGCAATTGCCGTACGAGGCCACGCCGCTGACCACGCCTTCGAGGATGGAATGATTGCGGTGAAGATCGGTTTGGGAAAGCCCTTGGGAAGGCTGGATCGGACCGAAGCGCAGCGAATCCATAACTGCGACGGGGCGAGCGCCCATGGTGAAGATGTCGCGCAGGATTCCGCCCACGCCGGTGGTTGCGCCCTGAAAAGGCTCGATAAACGATGGATGATTGTGCGATTCGATTTTGAAAGCGCACGCCCAGCCGTCGCCGATGTCGATGATGCCGGCGTTCTCGCCGGGCCCCTGCACCACGAGGCGGCTGCGCGTGGGCAAGCGCTTGAGATGGACCCGCGACGATTTATAGGAGCAGTGTTCGCTCCACATCACGCTGAAGATGCCGAGTTCGGTGATGGTCGGAGCGCGGCCGAGGAGCGACAGGATTTTCTGATATTCGTCGGGCGTAAGGTTGTGTTCGGAGACGACTTCGGGCGTAACCGCGCTTTCGGTGGGCATTCGGGGAGTCTCATCAGTATTGTCGCATGAAGGAACAGGTTTGACGTTTCAAAGGCTTCGAGTTTCCAGGTTTCACGTTTCGCTCCGCCAATGGAAAAAGGCGGCAAAACTTGCGAAATTAAGTTCCGGTTTAGCTTGCAATCAAACCTCGCGCGCGGCGGCGGCATCTGAACTATTAACGAATGAAACACCGTCCTGATAGAAACATCAGGGCCGCTCGGGGCAGCGTCAACCAACGTACGCCCTGAGCCCCTTCCTCGGGGGCTCCCCATCCTACGACTGGCCCGCCTGATTTACACTTTCAGCGATGAAATCGGTCATCGTCGGAACCGCCGGACACATTGACCACGGAAAAACCGCGCTGGTAAAGGCGTTGACCGGGATTGATGCCGACCGGCTCGAGGAAGAAAAGCGGCGCGGCATCACCATCGATATCGGCTTCGCCCACCTCGATCTCGCCGACGAATGCGGCGATACGCTGCGCCTGGGCTTCGTCGATGTGCCCGGCCACGAACGCTTCGTGCGCAACATGCTGGCCGGCGTGGGCGGCATCGATCTTGTCCTGCTGGTGATTGCCGCCGACGAAGGAATCAAGCCGCAAACGCGCGAGCACTTCGATATCTGCCGCTTGCTGGCCATCTCGCGCGGCATCGCGGTGCTGACCAAGTCCGACCTGGTGGACAGCGAGTCGCTCAGCGTGGTGAAACTGGAGGTCGGAGAGTACCTGGGCGGCTCCTTTCTCGATCCCGGGAGCACGCCAATTATTCCTGTCAGTTCCAAGACCGGAGCGGGACTCGACGAACTGAAGCGCACACTAGTGCAGGTGGCCGGTCAGGTGCAGGCGAAGGACTCGACCTCGGTCCCAAGGCTGCCGATCGATCGCGTCTTCACCATGAAAGGCTTTGGCACGGTGGTGACGGGGACCCTGCTCTCGGGAACGGTGAAGAAAGAAGACGAACTGGAGGTCTTCCCCGGCAGACGGAAGGTGCGCGTGCGCGGAGTGCAAGTTCACGGCGCCGCGGCGGAACAGGCGGTTGCCGGACAGCGCACCGCGCTCAACCTTTCCGGCACGGCCACCGAGCAACTCGCGCGCGGGATGACACTGATCTATCCCGGGATGTTTCGGACCACCACGCGCGCGGACGTCTCTTTGACGCTGCTGCCGACGGCCAAGCCGCTGCGCGACCGCTCCCGGGTCCACTTGCACGCCTACACCAGCGAAACGATTGCCGAAGTCGCGTTGATTGGGGCAAAGGCGCTGCAGCCGGGGCAGGCCGGGTTTGCGCAGCTGAAGATTCGCGATCCGCTGCTGCTGCTGCCTGGCGACCGCTACATCATCCGGCAGTTCTCGCCGGTGGTGACAATCGGGGGCGGAACGGTGTTGGACACCGCGCCGCCAGTGAAGGGCATCCCGGGCGAGTCGAAGATGCGGTTCCTGGAAAGCGTCTCGCGAGGAACGCCGGCCCAAGTACTGGCAGTGCGGGTTGCACGGCGGGGCAAACGCGGGCTCACCACCGCCAACCTGATCGCTGAAACGGGTTGGTGGCCGCCAAAGCGAGTGGAAGAAATGGCCGCGGCCGCAGGCGGCTCCGCCGAGGCAATTGTGAAGATCGGCGACTTGCTGCTATCGGCGACGGCGCTTCAACAGGCGCGCGACGAAGCGGTTGCTGCCGTGAATGCGTTTCATAGCGCGAACCCGCTGGTGCCCGGGATCACGAAGGGTGAGTTGGCAGAAAAGCTCGGCCTCGAAGCCACCGTGTTCAATGCCGTCCTTGAGTCCCTGGCGCGCGAGAAGAAGCTGGAGACCTCGGCGGAGATTGTGCGCGCCGCCGGCCGCGGCGTGGTCATGAAAGACGAGGAAGCGGAATCCAAGAAGGTCATCGAGCAGGCCTTCGCCAGCGCCGGCTTGAAGGTCCCGGCATTGAAGGACGTGCTGGCGGGAGTCAAAGTGGACCGCACCCGCGCGCAGAAGATCATGACGCTGCTGCTGCGCGACCGGGTGTTGGTGAAATTGGCGGACGACCTGGTATTCCATCGCGACGCGCTCGATCAACTGCGCAAGCTGATGGCCGGGGCGAAAGCGCAAACGCCGAAGATCAACGTCGCCACCTTCAAGGACCTGACTGGAGTTTCGCGAAAGTACGCCATCCCTCTACTGGAGTACCTGGACCGGGAAAGAGTGACAAAGCGGGTGGGGGACGAGCGGATCATTTTGTAATTTCGTAATTCAGTAATTTGGGCCTGCGGCTGCGCCTAGTTAACTCGGCAAAGATTCCGCAAACTACTAAATTACTGACTTACGAAATTGGCAACGCTCCACACCATCGGCCATTCGACGCGTTCGTTCGACGACTTAGTGGCCGCCCTGCAGGCCCACAAAATAGAACGATTGGTAGACATCCGCGCCTTTCCCATGTCGCGGCGGCTGCCGCAGTTCAACCGCGAAAACCTGGAACAAGAGCTTCCCAAGAGCGCCATCGAGTACGTGTGGATGAAAGAGCTGGGCGGGAGGCGCAAGAAGATCCGCAACGACTCTCCCAACACGGCGCTGCGCAACGATTCTTTCCGCAACTATGCCGACTATATGTTGACCGCGGAGTTTCGGGCGGCGGCCGAGAAACTGGTGAAGCTGGCGGAAGAGAAGCCGACCGCCTACATGTGCGCCGAGCGCGTGTACTTTCACTGTCATCGCATGATGGTTTCGGACTACCTGGTAGCGCACGGCCACACCGTGCTGCACATTGACGGCACGGGAGCTGCGCGTCCGCACAAGCTCCTGGATGTGGCGCGGGTAATCGAAGGCGAGCTGGTGTACAACGGTGGCGAGTTGTTCTGAAAAACTTTATGCCGCGTTGGAAACTTCCGCTTGCCCGCGGTGGGCAGGCAGGACGACAGTAAAGATGGTGCCGCTGCGACCGCTTGCCGTTGAGGAATGTACGCGAATGCGGCCGCCATGCTTGCGAACAATACCATCGCTGACCCACAGTCCCAAGCCGGTCCCGCGGCCGGCCTTGGTGGTGAAAAAGGGCTCGAATAGCCGCTGGCGCTGATCCCTGCGTATGCCGCTGCCATTGTCGGCGACGGCAATGCGTACCATTCCATCGGGGCGAGTTACCACTTTGACCAGCAGTGCGCCTCCCACGCTCACCGCGTCCATCGCATTGAGAAAGAGGTTGGCCAATACCTGGCGGAGTTCGGAGGCAAGACCGCACACCGTGGCGGTGTCATCGCAGTGCATTGTCCGCAACCGAATGTTCTTTTTCATCAACGCCGGCCGGTGCAGATCGATGACACTTTCTACGAGTTCCGTAACGTTCACCGGCACCGGGTGGTCGGTATCACGGTAATAGGCGAGGCTCTGCTTGGTGATGCGACTGGCACGGCCGACTTCGTCGAAGAGCAATCGGGCCCAGCGGCGAGCCTCCTCATCGAGCGAGGGCTGGTGCACCAGCAGGTAGGCCAGGTTGGTGATCGCTTCCAGCGGATTGTTGACCTCGTGCGCGATAGCGGCGGCCATGCGGCCGATGGCGGCCAGTTTCTCTGACTGAATCAGGGCTGCCTGGGCATGCTTGCGCTCGGTAATGTCGCGGGCAATCTTGGAAGACCCGATCACCCGCCCGGTGGAGTCTTTGATCGGCGAGATAGTCAGCGAGACATCGAAGATCGTGCCGTCCTTGCGAACGCGACGAGTCTCGTAATGTTCAATGCGCTCCCCGGCGCGCAGCTTGCTAATGATGAAAGGCTCCTCGTGCTGCAGTTCAGCGGGAATCAGCGTGAGAATGGAGCGGCCGATGATCTCCTCGGGCTGATAACCAAACAAACGGGTAGCAGCGGCGTTCCAACTGGTAATAATTCCATCCAGGGTTTTACTGATAATGGCATCGTCGGAGGACTCAACGATGGCCGCCAGGCGTATGCGGGCCTCCTCCGCGCTGGGTAAATTCACCGCGATCGGGTCATCCTTTAGACCGGCCAAAATATCCTTCCCCCTCGACTTACCTGCGCCCCGGGTTATCTTCAGAATAATCGTTCGGTGACAGCAAGCCAAATTTCACGCCGCCCTGGCTCATTCTTCTATGGGCTCCTTCTCCGGCCGCGCCATGCCCAGCATGATCTGGAACAGCAGCAGGTAGCGCTTCAAGTTGCTGGTCATCAGGAAGTTTTCCTTGGCATGCTCCCGCCCGTTGCGGCCCATCTGGGCGGCGTATTCCGGATGGGTGAGCAGGTAGCGGATCTGGTAAGCACAGCCTTCCACCGAGTGCACCAGAACGCCGGTGAGCTTGTGGATGATCTGGGTTGGAATGCCGCCCACAGCGCCGGCGATTACCGGCTTGTTTTTCCATAGCGCCTCGGTAACGGTGAGACCGAAACCTTCTTTGAGAGACTTCTGAACAACGATGGTGGAGGCGCGCTGCAAGGCATTGATCTCCAGCGCCGACCAGGGTGGCAGGTTGAGCACGATTACGTCGGGATCTTCCCCGGCCTCGTCCATGACTTCCTGCAGCACGGCGGCGCCTTCCGGATCGTCGGTCGCTCCACCGCCGGCCAGCACCAGCTGGCAATCCACATATTTCTTGGCCAGCTTGTAGGCCTGAATCACGCCCACGGGGTCCTTGAGGCGGTCGAAACGCGAGATCTGGGTGACGATGGGACGAGTGCGATCAATGCCGAAGTCGTCGCAGACCTTGGCGATGTATTCCTCCGGCAGTTCCTTGTTCTTCTCCGACAGCGGATCAATGGCGGGATAGAACAAGTACTGCGGGATCGACAGCTGGCGCGAGAATGCAGGCGAGGAGAAAATCGCCGCGTCGTACTGCTCGACCATCGGGCGCAGGAATCCCCAGACTTCGGGGTGGGGGTTGCTGACATCGATGTGGCAGCGCCAAATCCAGCGGCCCCGGTTGCGCGCCCGTGAGCGGATGAGCCCGGCTGGCTGGGGATCGTGAATGACGAACAAGTCTTCCCCGAACTCCATGCGCGCGCGGTTCTGCTCGTTATAGAGCATGAAGATGTCTTTGGCTTGCTGCGTCAGGTTGTACTCGCCGCCGTGCAGCGCGTTGTGGAAGCCCTTGGTTACTTCGAAAAAGTCGTTCCCGCCGGTGATGACTTCCCACTTGGTATGGACTTCGAGTTCGTTCATCAGCGGAACGAGTCGGTTGAGGATCTCCGCGACGCCGCCTCCCACCGCAGTCGAATTCACCATCTTGACCGTCTTGCCGCGCAGTTGACGGGCCAAAAAACGTAGCTCGTCAAGCTCAGGACGACCGATGATGGGCTCGTAGTCGTCGAGCCGAGGCGGAGGCGGAGGCAGCGGCGGGGTATCGGAAATACGCGGGCGCTTGCGTCGCTCTTTTGGGGGCACCTCGGCCGGAGGCGCCGTGGTGCTTCCAGCCGAACGGGAGGCCGCTACCGCGGCGGGACTGGTCACGCTCTCCTGCTTGGCATCCCGGTCGCGGACGTCGTTCGCGCCAGGTCTGCTGGACGCGCTCTCTTGCTTCCCATCTCGGCTGCGCGGGGTGGCGGCAGCGGGCGGGCTGGGCGCGCTTTCTTGCTTGCCGTCCCGGTCGCGCAGGATGGTGGCTTCCTTCGCTTTTTTGCGCTCGTCCATCGGACCCTCTCTCCTCAGTGCGCCCGTTGTGGAACTTTTTCCAGGATACGTAAAATCTGGTCGCGAACATCGTGCAAGGTCGAGGTGTAAATGTCGATACGATTCAACCGGTCGGCCACCGCCCCCAAGTCCATCTCTTCTTCCAGCCAGATGGAGAAGTCATTGGAGTTCAATTTCAACCGCAGCCGGGCCTCGATAAAGTGGTAGTGAATGCTGTGAATGCTGACCTTTTTCAAAGAGTCAATAAATTCGGCAAGGTTGCGCGCGACGAACGGAGTGGGAATGACCACCGTGTCAGAGGCGCAGAAATAAAACGGCTCCAGGGCGGCGCGATCCCGCGCGCGGGCGTTGCGCTGGAGATATTCCTCAGTGATATCAACCAGCCGATTGCGGAGGTCGGGAATGCTGGTAAATTCGCGGACATCAATGGCGGCCAAACGCTCCGCCAGCCCTACCTCGTTGCAGGCGGCAAAGGCCCAGTGCGCGAAGTCGTTGGAAAAACCTTCGCGAATGAAATGGTGCTCCTGCAGCGTCTGGAAGGTGTGCTGAAAAATGGAATCGTTGGGGCAGCTGCGAAGGGCGTCGAGCAGTTCCGCAAGGTTCGTGGCGCGCTCCCGGCCGATGCGAAGCAGGTGCGCGGCGGAATTAAAGTAAAAGGGCGCACGCGCCCAACGGTCCACAAGGGATGGGACCTGCACGGTCGCCATTTTGGTCCTCCTTGAGCCGGGAATCGTCCCTGCGGACGCAAAAAGCTCCCCTGAATACAATAGGATGCCAACATGACTGCGGTTGTTGTTTTATTACCGCGCGGGATTTTCTACTGCCCGCGCTTGGTGCGGTCGCCGTGCGCCGGCAGCAGCAGGTAAGACAAGCTCACCCCGGCCAATAACATCCAGGCAACGAGCGAGCGGGCGCCGGGGTCGGCGATGCGCAGGCTGCCCTGGGGATACATGGTGTAGGCAAAGATGGACGCGGCAATGACGGACCCCAGAATGCCCACCGACCTTCCGAAGACCAAGCCTAGCGCCAGGACTACGCCCAAAATGGCGAACGGAACGACTTCCTGCAGCGGTGAGCGCCAGCGGACCAGGGTAGCCGACCAGGCAGCGAGGGCACACGCGGACAAGGCCACGACTAACCAGAGGGAGTGAGCGAGAGGCCCCTTACGCTTCATTTCGTCCTTCATTGGCCGCAAGGAACATGCCACATCTTTACCGTGTTTAAACAAAAATCGAGAGCTGGAAGGGACTGAAATCCAGCAGCTACTCTCGATTTTTCTGGTGTGCGACGCCGGCTTGCGGTAGACAGAAATCTCCCCCCTGCAGGCGCTGCGCTTGCACTCAGGCCCCCGCATCTAGTGAAGAGTCTCCCGGGCCCGCAACCTGGTAATTGCACGATGCCGCAGAATGCCGATACCTTCCTGCTCGAACTGTTCGCAATTTTTGTTTGGGCCAAGGTGTTTGCTGAAATTTTTGAGCAACTCTCTTTGCCGGCGGTGCTGGGGGAAATTCTCGCCGGTGTGATTCTGGGCCCGCAAGCCACCGGCCTGGTGGTGCCCACCGACACGGTCGGGTCGATCGCGGAAATCGGCGCGATATTCCTGCTGTTCACAGTCGGCCTGGAGACACGACCGCAGGACCTGATCCGGGTGGGGCGGCAATCGGTACGCGTCGCCATCGCCGGTGTCGCCATCCCTTTCCTGCTTGGCTTGACCTACCTGCACATGAAAGGCGGACCGGTGCACGAATCCATCTTCGTCGCCGCGGCCATGGTGGCGACGAGCGTGGGCATCACGGCGCGTGTCTTGAGCGACATTCATGCCCTCAACACGCGCGAGGCGCGCATCATCCTGGGCGCGGCGGTGTTCGATGACATTCTCGGCATGATCGTGCTGACCATCGTAGCCGGCTTGGCCACCGGGGGCAGCATCCGCTGGATTCACATCACGGTTCTGGTTGTGGAAGCGCTGGGGTTCGCCATTTTCATGATCTTCATTGGCCCTCGCGTGGTGGGCCGCATGCGCACCGGACTGGAACGCATGTCAACGCATGACGCGCCTCTGATCCTGGCACTCGCCATCTGCCTCGGCCTCTCGGTAGCTGCCACCAAGATCGGTATGGCGGCGATCGTGGGCGCCTTCTTTGCCGGGCTGATGTTCGCCGACTACTCTCCGGAATGGAACCTGCAGCCGCGGGTACACGCGATCAACGAATTCCTGGCGCCGTTCTTTTTCTTCGTCATGGGCGCGCGCCTCAACATTCACCTGTTCAGCGGTGAAGTGTGGGTGACCGCCATCGTGATTTCGCTGTTGGCAATCGTTTCCAAGGTGCTGGGATGCGGGCTGCCGATGATTGGAGAAGGCGTCTCCACGGCGGTGAAGGTGGGGGTGGGAATGATGCCGCGCGGCGAGGTCGCGCTGATTGTCGCCCTGATCGGTCTGCAGATGAAAGCCATATCGCAGCAGGCCTACGCCGTTGTGATCTTCATGGCCGGCGTAACCACCCTGCTGGCCCCGCCCCTGCTGCGCTACCTGTTCCGCCACATCGAACCGGAAGGCAGCGGCCCGCCCGACGAGAGGGAAGCTCAAATCAGCGAGAGCAGCGTCGGGTAACAACTGCGTCGGCGTCACTCGGTAAGGAGGTCGCAACCGTGGTTGCTATAATTCCCGCTTTCCGGAGAAGGCATGTCGGACTACCGGGGAATCCGGCTGGACGGGCGCGTGGCATTGGTGACCGGCGGGTCGCAAGGCATCGGGCGGGCCTGCGCCATCGCCCTGGCTGAAGCGGGTGCGGTGGTCGCGCTAGCCGCCCGCAATCAGGAGAAGCTGGCGGAAACCGCCGGGCTGATTTCCGGCAGCGGCGGCCGCGCCGAAACTTTCAAGCTCGACGTGGCCAGCGAAGAGCAGATCAAGGCAGGCATCAAGGCGGTCGTGGCCAAGCTCGGAAAACTTGACATTCTGGTCAACAACGCCGGAATCACGCGCGACCAGCTTGCCCTGCGCATGAAACGGGGCGACTGGGACGATGTTATGGCCACCAACCTTACCGGCGCCTTCCTGTGCTGCCAGCAGGCACTGGGCCCGATGCTGCGCCAGCGCTGGGGAAGGATTATCAACATCAGCAGCATCTTCGGCCAGATTGGGCAGGCCGGCCAGGCTAACTACGCGGCATCAAAAGCGGGGCTGATTGGACTGACCATGGCGCTGGCGCGCGAAGTCGCGTCACGGAATATCACCGTCAATGCCGTAGCTCCGGGATGGGTGGAGACGGCCATGACCGATGGGCTCGCGCCGGATCTGAAGAAGAGCGCGCTGCAGATGATTCCGCTGGGGCGCGCGGGCACGGCCCAAGAAGTGGCAGCGGCGGTACGCTTTCTCGCCTCCGAGGAAGCCGGCTATATCACCGGTCACGTGCTCAACGTGAACGGCGGGATGCTCATGGGTTGATGTACAAGTGGTTAATTATCTGCCTGTTACCTGCCTAAGATAAGGGAGCCAAAAGCTTGCACGGAAATCGGGGCAGCACTGACAAAATTTGTGCTTGCGTCCACGTTCTACTCTGGTTACTATGCACGCACCCCCGGATAGCCCTAGGTGTTGAAAAACCAAACATGAATATCGGCGAGACGATCCGCAATTTCCGTCTGCAAAAGAGCATGTCACAAGGCGACATCGAGAAGCGCACGGGGTTGTTGCGCTGCTACCTGTCACGCGTCGAAAACGGCCATACCATTCCGTCCCTGGACACACTGGCCAAGATTGCCGGCGCGATGGAACTGCCGCTGGCGCAATTCTTCACCGACAATACGCACGACAACGGCACCCGCAACTTGCCGCAGTTAAGCGAAGACGAAATCCGCTTCCTGACGCAGATACGCCGTTATTCCTCGAGTTTGAATGACAGCGATCGCAAGCTGGTTCTGGCCATGGTCAAGAAAATGGCGGCAGGCACGGGAAAATAGTTCAGCTTCCAGATTTGTTGTGAGCGGGGCGCAGTAAGCGCCCCGTTTACATTTCACGCAGCCTGGCGAGTCGTGAAAGCAAGCCGCTGAAGGCTCCTCAGATCAGAGCGCAGGACCTGCACCGTGCGCTTTTGCCTGTCTGGCTGCGCCGCGCCGCACAGCTGGCAATCAATGGACTGCCTGGAGACAAACCTCGCGACCCGCTCCGGGTCGGGGCTGCGCGCCTCGCACACCAGCTTCTCGGAACTGCAGCGGCCGCAGATCGGGCAGTCGAACGAAACCGTGCACCCGAAGTAGTAGAAGCCTTCCGCCATAAGATGAATGAATGGACGATGCGGACGGTCGAGCGAGTTGTCTCTGAGTTTGTGCGCCTCAGTAAATTGATCTGAAAGCTAGTAAGGCGAGAAGGTCAATGTCTTATCCTGCTTTTCCACCCAGATGCGCGCCGGCTCCTTGCGCTCATTGATCGTGACCACCACCACCACGCCGCTTCCCTGCTTGGGATTGGCGGAGCCATCCAGGTGAAAGCTTTTGATGATGCCCCACTCTCCGCCCGGACCCCAGTCATTGTAGAACTCGCGAAAGGAGTAGTTCGGGTTCGCGGGGTGCTGCTTCCAGTTGGGATCGTGCAGCCAGATGGCGTAGGCCTGTTCGAAATCCTTGTTCACCAATGCGGTAAAGAAGCGGTTGACCACGCGCTCCTCGGGCCAGTTGCGGTACAGATAGGCAACGATCCCCACCACGATAATCGCGGCAACCACCACCGCGATGATGATGCGGGTGCGCCGCTCGCGCCGGGGATCGTATTGCGGAGCGGTAAAGATCGTACTGGCCACGGAATAATGATAGCAGTCTGGGGTAAGCGGCTAGGGAGGAGCTAGCTGTCAGGTGTCATGCGTCACGCTTCGGGCTCAAGGATTGACGGGTCAACGGCGACCGCTGGGTCTACAGGGTGCGCTTGAACAGCGGCGTGGCGATGGAAATCATGATGGCGGCAAACAGGGTCAGGAAGAGCAGATCGTGCCAAATGGCCGCGAATCCCGCCTCTTTCAGCAGCAGCGCCTTGAAGGCGTGCACGGCGTAAGAAAACGGATCCGCGATGGCGATCACCTGCAACCACTTGGGAAATGCGTTGATCGGGTAAATCGCGCCGCTGGGGAAGAACAAGAGCGTGTTGAGCACGCCAAAGGTGGCGCGCGGCACCAGCGGGTCCTCCACGCGCACCATGAACAGGAACATCATGGTGTTAAAGGCGAGCGACGTCACCAGGATGAGCAGCGCCAGCAACACGGCCTGCTGCGGGCGGAACGTCGCGCTCACGCCGGCGAGCAGCGAGCCGACGACGGTGATGACAATGCCGGAAGCAATCGCCTTGAGCGCGCCCGCCGTGTTCAGCCCCAGGATCAGTTCCAGCTTGGTGATCGGCGTGACCAAAAAGCCTTCGTGGATGCCGCGCGCCTTGTCGTCGATGTAGAGCATGCCGCCGCCGATCATCACGGAAACAAACATGGCCAGCGTGATCGATCCCGGCAGCAGGTACTTCATGTACTCGATATAAGGATAGAGCTCGACAACATCGAGAGCGACCTGCTGCACGACGCGTGGTTCTACGTCGGGGGTGTTCAGCGCCCGGGTCAGTTCGGTGAGCTTCTGCTCCAGCGCGGAACTCACGAAGTTGTCGCTGTTGTCCACCACGAGGGCGATCCGCGGATCTTCCTCGGCATAGAGCCGGCGCGAATACTGTGGCGGGATGATGAGCGCGCCATCGATCTTGCCGTTCTTGACATCCTGCATCGCCAGCTTGTCGTTGTCGTAATAGACCGGCACGAAGGTGCGGACGTTGGCGGCAACGGAATTAAACGCCTCCTTGATGCGCAACGACTGCACCCCGCCGTCCTGGTCGACGATTCCGAGGCGTGCGTCGCGAATCTTGCCGCCGAAAGCATTGCCCAGCACGATGAGCTGAATCAGGGGAAACACCAGGGAGACCAGCATCAGCGCTGGGGAGCGTAGAAACTTGCGCAGTTCGCGTTCGACGATGGCCCACATGCGGTTCATGGACGCATCCCCGGGCGGTCGGGCATGACGAACCCGAAGGCCTTGACCTGTTCGTCGCGCAACTGCCGCCCCGTGTAGTGAACGAACACATCGTCCAGGGTGGTGCTCTGCACGGAAAGCGACTTGATGACGACATCGGCTGACAACGCGCACTCCACCAGCGCGGTGACACTGTCGGCGCCGGCGGAAAGAATGCGGTACATGCCCGCGCCCTCGGGCTGCACCGAGTTGACCTTGGGCAGGGCCTGCAGCATGCGCTCCCAATCCGGCGGCGTCTTCGCGAACTGGACTTCGATGACGTTTTCCGCCGGCACACTCGCCTTCAAAGCCAGGGGCGTGTCCAGCGCTACCAGTTTTCCGTGATCCACGATGGCGATGCGGTCGCACAGGCGATCGGCCTCATCCATGTAGTGGGTGGTGATCAGCATGGTCAAGCGGCGCTGTTCCTTGATGTGGGTGAGCATCTCCCAAACCGCAACCCGGGAGACGGGGTCCAGGCCGGTGGTCGGCTCGTCGAGAAAAAAGATTTTGGGGCTGTGTACCAGCCCGCGCGCGACTTCCAGCCGCCGCCGCATGCCGCCGGAAAGGGTCTTGGTCTGGGCGCGGCGCCACTTGGTCAGCTCCACTTGCTCCAGCAGATCGTTGATCGCGCGCTCGCGCTCCTCGCGGGGTACGCCGTAGAGTTTGGCGTAGATGCTCAGGTTCTCTTCTACCGTGAGATCAATATCGCTGGTCATGGCCTGCGGAATGACGCCGATGGAACGCCGCGCCTCGTTCGCCTCCTTCTGCACGTCGTGCCCGGCGATGAATGCCTTACCGCCGGTGATCGGTATGAGCGTGGTCATCATGCGGATCAAGGTGGACTTGCCGGCACCGTTCGGACCCAACAAGCCGAAGATCTCTCCCTCCGCAACGCTGAATGACACGCCATCCACGGCGGTGAAGTCGCCATACTTTTTCGTGATGTTCTCGACGGCGATGGCCGGGGGACCACCGGCAGCAGGCCGCGCTGTTTCCCGGATTGTCGTATCGCTGGTCACTTGCCCTGTCCTGTTGCCGGCGCTGGAGGCGAGGCGGCGTTGAGCTTGGAAGCAGGCACCAGTACTTCGGCAGTCATGCCGGTGGCGTACTTCATGCCCTGGTTGTCGATGCGGAGCTTGAACGCAACCGTCTTGATGTCGCGCTTGCTGCGGCTGACGTCGCGTTGCGTGGCAAAGTCTCCCTCGGTGTTCTTGAAAATGACTTTCCCGGGAATGACGGCGCCGCTGGGCATGCGGATATTGAGGGTGTCGCCGAGCGCAATTTTGTCGGCATAGGTTTCCGGCACGGCAGCCCGAACCCAGGTATCGGACAAGTCCACCAGGGTGACGATGGGCACACCGGGATTGACCACCTCTCCCTGGCGCGCGGCGCGCAGCGAGACAACGCCGGCAATGGGCGCCACCACCCGCGTATACCCCAGCCGCGTGTCGGCTTGCGCAAGCTGCGCCTCGGCGTTCATCATTTGTGCCCGCGTGGAGGCAACGTTGCTTTCGGCGGCGCGCGTGTTGTGCAGGCGCGCTTCGGCGGAGGCCAGGTCAGCTTCGGCGGCGCGCACCTGGTCACGCAGAGACTGCACGTTGGCCTTGGCGGACTTCAACGCCGCCACCGCGCGATCACGGTCCTGCCGCGAAGCCACGCCCTGGTCGGCCAGCGACACGGTACGGTCGGTATCAGCGGAGACCTGCTCGAGATTGGCTTCCGACATCGTGAGTTGGCTCTGTACCGATTGCAGACGGGCGCGCGCGTTGACGACATCACTGGAGGTGGAGCCGCGCGTCATCAACTCAGTGGCGCGGGTGCCGGTCACCTGCGAGCGCAGGCCGGCGATGGTGTCGGCCGCGGCGCGCTTCTGCGCTTCCAGTTCCGCAGAGTCGAGCACCGCGATCACGTCGCCCTGCTTGACCGGGGTACCTTCGTCCACCAGCAACTTCTCAATGCGCCCCTGGATTTTGGCGCTCACGATCACCTGGTTGGCATCGACCGTGCCAACCAGCACCAGGCCACCGTCGCGGTTCGTGGTGGCGAAGTAGTAGCCGACCGCAACCGCCAGCATGACGACGAGAACGATCAAGAAACGGCTGCCCTTCATCGTCTGGCCTCCGTAGGCGATCCTGGCGCGGTGAAGATGGCGGCGGAGATGAAGTCCAGCACGGCGGCGCGCCGCTTTGCCACGCGCTCCGGCGAAAGAGGGTCAATGCCTGGCGCCAGCAACTGCATCATGGGAATCGAAGTGACGTGGAAGATATTGAGTGCGATCAGCGACGGCATCACTTCCATCGGGTCCAGCTTGCGGATGTCACCGCGGGCCATTCCTGCCAGCATCACCTCGCGCAAGCGCATGAAGGTGGGCCGCAGATAAGTCTCGACAATGCGCTTGAGGTGCGGGGAGCCTCTGCGCCCCACGCGCATCATCTCCCGTTGCACCATGCGCGGAAACGCGGGGTGGCTGGCGATGTAATCGAAGTGCGCTCCGACAAATCCCAGAATGGCTTCGCGCGGGGAAAGGTCAAGGTCCAGCACCGCCGAGATGCGCTCCGTCAGGCCGGCGAAGACCGAATCCAGCGCCGCGCCATAAAGGGTTTCCTTATTTCGGAAGTAGTAGTAGAGCAGGGCCTTGTTGACCTTGGCGCCGCGGGCGATGGCGTCGGTGCGCGCGCCGGCCACGCCCTCGCGGGCAAATTCCGCGATGGCGGCATTCAGGATGGCGGCGCGCGTCTGCTCGGGCTGCCCGCGCGTGCCCAGCGATCTCGATTTAGTCATCGTCGCCATAATTAACTAACTGGTTAGTTATGATAACAAAAGGCGCCTCCCGGATGCAAGCGACAATAGATTTCCTTCTTTCCATGCCCGGCCTGAAACTGTGATTCACCCCTTATAATCACAAAAATGGCAGCCACCGCCCCCGCCTCGCGTCCTCCTTCCGTCCCTCCCCCGCCGGTCCCCTTCAAGCGACGGGCGAAGGATTTTTGGGAGCGCGTCAGCGAAGGACTGGAGCTCAACCAGCTCTGGTCGCAGTTCGTTCAAGAGGCGCGTACCAGCTACAGCTTGTACTCGCGCGAATTCAAGCGCGGCGATGTGGAAGGCCTGCGTCGCGGCCGGCGGTTCTGGGCATTGAGCAAGCAATTCTTCTGGGCCGTGCTGATGAAACTGTCTCCGGCGCGGCGCATTATCCTGATCCTGGCGGTGGTATTCCTGGCAGTGCCCGTCTTCCAGTTGCAGGTTTCCGACCGAGGTGTGAACGTGGGCGGGAGCAGCCTTGCATTCTGGGGCGGGCTGATGCTGCTGGGCCTGTTGGTGCTGGAGATCGCGGATCGGGTCACCATGAAACGCGACCTGGAGATCGCGCGGGAAATCCAGCATTGGCTCGTGCCTGAGAAGCCGCCGCAGATTGCGGGATTGGATGTTGCGTTCGTGTCTCGCCCGGCAAACACCGTAGCCGGAGATTACTACGACGTGCTGCCGACGCAACCGGAGGAACCAACGTCTGACGTGCTGCTGGTGGTCGCCGATGTTGCCGGGAAAAGCCTGCCCGCGGCGCTGCTGATGGCCACTCTGCAAGCGAGCCTGCGCACGCTGGCGACCACCGCGCATACACTTCCCGAACTGGTAGCCGGACTCAACCGCTACGCCTGCGCCAACAGTCTCGGTGGCCGGCGCTTCACCACCGCGTTTTTGGCGCTCTTGCATCCCCACACCGGCGTATTGACGTACTGCAATGCCGGTCACAATGCGCCTCTGCTGCGGCGCGCTGGCGGCACGATGGAGCGCCTGGAGGTCGGCGGCGTGCCTCTCGGCATTCAAAACGAACCCCCGTACCTGTGCGGCAGTGCGGTGCTGCGGCCCGGCGACATGCTGGTGATTTTTACTGACGGCGTGGTGGAAGCGGTGAACGAGCGCGGCCAGGAATACGAGGAAGCTCGCCTCATACCGCTGGTTCAGCGCTGCTGTTCGATGAGCGCGCAAGGATTGGTGGACAGCTTGATGGGTGAGCTGAAGATCTTCTCCGGACAGGCCAGCCAGCACGACGACATCACCTGCATGGCCGTGCGACTGATCTAGTCTGCGGCTAGGTTCGACCGGCCACCTGCGGAGCAGGCCCAGGTCGGCCGCGCTGGAACAGCCACATGAGCAGCCATAGAATGAGGACGATCACAGCGCCGAAGCACGCCAGGGCAAAAATGGCGGCGACCATAAACTTGCCCCTTGGAAAGGACGCCTGGTCGCCGCGCACGGTAGCCGAAGGGCTGCGCTTCACCTCGCCACCGAAAGCCGCCACGTCACCGCCGACCTGGGCGCCATCGCCGAGTCGCAGATTTCCCCACGCCAGGGCCACGTCGCCGGTGACCACACCCTCAATCACGATCCGCCCATCGAAAACTGCGATGTCTCCCTTGACCAAGCCGCGCACGTAAACCGAACAGTGGACGCAGGCGATATCACCGCGAGTTTCGTTGGGCGCAACGGTGATCGTGCGGCCAATGGCAACATCGTCGTTGTCCTGCGCGAAGGACAGGGACGCAAGGCCCAGAAATCCTGCGGCCGCGAAGGCCAGAAAAGTCCTGCTTACTGACGGTGTCATGCGTTCCCTCCAGGCAATCCACTACCTCCTTAGATTACGCATGATGCGCAGCAAAGTTCCGGTCCTGTGCGCCGGCAGGGTCAGGGAAATCAGTCCTTGGTGTACTTGTTCCTCTTCTTCTCCTCGAAACGCTGGAGGCCGAGTTGGATGAGGCGGTCGATCAGTTCGGGATAAGAGATACCCGATGCGGCCCACAGTTTCGGATACATGCTGATTGAGGTGAAGCCGGGCATGGTGTTGATTTCGTTGGCGAAGACGCGGCCAGTCTTGGGGTCCATGAGAAAGTCCACGCGCGCCAGTCCGGCGCAGTCCACGGCGAGAAAGCACTTCACCGCCATCTCCTGGATCTTCTTCTGCTGCGAGCGGGGCAGCTTCGCCGGGATGATCAGCTTGGAGCCCTCATCGATGTACTTGGCGTTGTAATCGTAGAATTCCGCGGCCGGCACGATCTCCCCGGGAACGGAAGCCTGCGGCTGGTCGTTGCCCAGCACCGAGCACTCGATCTCCCGCGCGCGACCGCCTTTCCCGCCGACGCTCTGCTCGACGATGATCTTGCGGTCGAACTGCGCCGCCTCATTCATCGCCGCATCGAGTTCGCCGCGGTCGTGCACCTTGGAAATGCCGACTGAGCTGCCCAGGTTCGCGGGTTTCACGAACACCGGATATTTCAGGGCCTTTTCGATCTCGCGCCGTACTTTCTTCGCGTCCTTCTCCCATTGCGAGCGCAGCACCGTAACGTGTTTCACGATGTCGAGTCCGGACTGCCGGAACAGCCGCTTCATGACGTCTTTGTCCATGCCTGCGGCGGAGCCGAGCACACCCGCGCCGACGTAGGGGATGTCCGCCAGCTCCAGCAGGCCCTGGATGGTTCCATCCTCGCCGAAGGTGCCGTGCAGCACGGGAAAGATGATGTCCACATTAATGGCGCGGTCGCTGGTACGGCGGTGGGGAACATCGGTTTCAAAGGGCTGGAGTTCGTGCCCCGGGACGGGTGGGACCATCACCGATTCGCCCTTGGCCAGGACCGCCGCCCCGGGTGTGACTTCGGGGTCGCCGGCGCGGAGATGCTTGGGCTCGGTCTTTTCGCCCCGCAGCAAGCGTTCGGCGTTATCGGCGCTGAGCCAGCGGCCGTCCTTGGTAATGCCGATGGGAACCACGTCGTACTTGCTTTTGTCGATGGCCTGCACGACCGAAGCGGCCGACAACAGGGAAACTTCGTGCTCGCCGCTGCGCCCGCCGAACAGAACGCCTACGCGAATTTTCTTCGCCATGTAGGCACGATAAATCGGGATGCGTGGGGAGGCAATTGGCTTTCAATAGTCGATGGTCGTTGGTCTACGGGCGCCTGCAATTTTCGCGACCGCCGCGACCGTCGACCTACGCTTCCAACCAGTTTCTGCGCTCCACGAAGGTCGGCGGCTCGTAGGTCTTGCCCCTCGCCAGGCGCTTGTCTTCTCGCCGGGAAGTCCACAGGAGCAGCGGGCCAAGGAACGCGCGCGTACTCTGCGCGGCGACGCCGAACTCCTGTTCCACCTCCTTGCGCAGCGACTTGATCTGCTGGCTGATTTGCCCATTGACGTGTTTCAGGCGCTTCTCCATCGCCCACAGGGAAGCGTTGTAGGCGCTCTTCAGCTGCCTCACCTCCCATTCAAAACGGGCGCGGACGCGTGCGTCGTGGTAATTCTTGTATCGCTTCCAGCCCTGCAGCATGGTCTCGCAGATGCGGTAGATGCTGGGTCCATTGCGCTCGAAGTCGCGGAGGAAAGCCCAATCGAGAAATTTCTTGGAATCGTCGCGCGAGATGGCGGCGTGCTGGAAATTGAACTTGTACTGGCCGTGGATGTCGGCGAGATCGACGTCGAGCAGGCGGCCTTCGTCCATCATCTGCTGGAACAACGGCGTGCCCGGGACCGGCGTGTAGAGCATGAACTGGTGGAAATCGGTCTGGTGCGCGATGGCGTGCTCCACTTCCTGGCGAATGTTTTCCGGAGTGTGGTGTTCCATGCCGACGATAGTCGAGCCCAAAGTCTTGATTCCATGCCGGCGGAGTTCGCGCGTCAGCGAAAGCGTGTCGGCGCCATTCAGCTTGGCGTAGCCGGAGCGAGGCGATTCCAGGCCCATCCACATCCAGGAGACTCCGAGCTCAACCAGTTCCTGCATGGTGTATTTGCGAATGGCATTGGCGGAGGAAAACACGTACAGCGCCCACGGCTTGTTTTCCTGCTTCATGCGCGCCAGCAGTTGCATGGCGCGCGGCCGGTTGAGCAGGAAGTTTTCATCCATCATGAAAAAGGAGCGTGTGCCCATGGCCTTCGCGGACTGCATCATGACGTCGAACAGTTCGTCTCCGGATTCGTAGAAATTGACGAACTTCCCCTTGCCGCCGAAGAAGGCAGAGGTGGTGCAGAAGTTGCAGCCCATGGGACAGCCGACCGAGGGAATGATGGCTGCCGCGGTCCGGCTGCTGGAGTCCGGCATTCGCATGCCCATGACGCGCAGCTGAAACGCTGACATGATTGCCGGATGCCGGATGGGGGCGGTCTCATCCTCGCCGAGGTAGCGGCGCATCCAGGCTATGCCTTCGCCTTTAACTATGAAATCGGCGTCCACCATCTGCTCGACGCCCGGGATGGCGGCGACGTGCCCGCCGATCACGATCTTGGAGTGCGCCGAGAGGCGGCGAACCGTGCGGCACATGTCACGCACCTTCCCCACGTTAGGGATGATGGAGGAGATGCCGACAATGTCGTACTGTTCGGCCACCAGCTCGCGCTCGAAACGCTTGCGGGTAGGGAAATCCAGCACCGTGCACGGGGCGCAGATATTGTGCTGGATCATCATGATTCCCCAGGAGCGGTGGAACATGCGCAGAGAAAAGCTTCCCTGGGCGCGGGTCACCTGGTTGTGGTACAGCTCCATGGGATTGATGGCACGGCTGCCGAAGGCATCGTCCTGGGCGTAGGGTCCGAACACGGAGGCGAGCAACACTTTTGCCTGCGAGCCCTTGGGGTGGGTTTCCACTCAACGCTCCTTAGTATGCGCGGGAGTATGCGCGGGGATCTTTTAACGATATTCCCCGGAAGTACGCGAACCCAAGCAAAAACGAGCTCATCACAGGGATGTGTGACGGGCAGCACGCGCCCGTTCCATGAACTTTTCCTCCCGAACTTGCGTATCTTGAAGTGTGGCCAGGATAGGTGTGACCAGGATGCACCGCGAGTTCCGCCTGCGCGAGCCGGCGGTGGTGGCGCTGGAAACCATGCGCGCCCACAAGCTGCGCTCGTTTCTCATGCTGCTGGGTATCATTCTGTCGGTTTCAACGCTGATCCTGGTGGTCGCCCTGATCGAAGGGACCAACCGCTACATCGCCGACCGCGTCGCCAACATGGGGTCGAACGTCTTTCTGGTCCACCAGTACCCGATCATCACCAACGCGGCCGACTTCGTGAAAGCGCAGCGCCGCAACCGCAAGATCGAATGGGACGATTACGAAGCCATGCGCAGCGGCCTGCGCCTGCCTCTGCAGGTGGGCGTGGAGGTGAGAAAGAATGGCAAGGTGAAAAGCGGCGCCGACAGCCTCGAGGATGTCTCCATCCGCGGCGTCACCGCCAACATCGGCCAGATGGACGTGGAAGAACCGAAAACGGGCCGGTACATCTCCGAGGCCGATAACGAACACCGCGCTACGACCGCGTTCATCGGAAGCGAAACTGCCAGCCGGCTGTTTCCCAGCCTGGATCCCATCGGCAAGATGCTTTCCGTGGACGGACGCGAGTACGAGATTGTGGGAGTGGCGAAGGCGATCGGCACCGTGCTCGGGCAGTCGCAGGACAACTTCGTTTACGTCCCGATCCAGACCTTCCTCAAGTATTACGGCCACAACTTGAGCCTTTCAGTCAACGTGCAGTGCCGTGGAGCAGAGTGGATGGAGCAGAGCAAGGACGAAGTGCGCGCGCTGATGCGGGCGCGCCGCCACCTGGCTCCCGGCGCTGAAGACACCTTCGGCATCATCTCTTCGGACACCATCATGGGCTTGTGGAAGAACCTGACTGCGGTGCTGGCCTCCAGCATGGTGGGAATCGTAAGCGTCTTCCTGGTCATCGGCGGGGTGGTGATCATGAACGTAATGCTGGCGAGCGTTACCGAACGCACGCGGGAAATCGGGGTGCGGAAGTCGATTGGAGCGCGCCGCCGCGACATCCTGATGCAGTTCGTAGTGGAATCGTCGGTGATGTCGGCGGTGGGCGGCGCGATTGGCGTCGCGGTAGCATGGATCGGCGCCCTGATCGTGCGCAACACCACGTCGGTGCCGATGGCGGTCCCCATCTCCGCCGTGCTGATTGCGCTCGTGGTCTCGACGGCGGTCGGATTGTTTTTCGGAATTTACCCCGCGCGCAAGGCGGCCAGGCTGGACCCCATCGAGGCCCTGAGGTTCGAAACCTGATGAGCCTACCAATTCAAAAATCGAGCTTCTTCCGCCGTCTGGAACTGGGCGAGAACGCGCGCATGGCGTTGTCCACCCTGCGTACGCACAAGACCCGCTCCTTCCTGACCGTGCTGGGTGTGGTCATCGGCGTCACGGCGCTGATCGCGGTCGGCTCCATCGTGGTCGGCTTGGACCGCGATGTGCGCGCATTCCTGGAAGACTACGGCACCAATACGCTTTTCGTCTTTCGCTGGGACATCGGGTTCCACGTCGGCCGCCGCACCCAGGAAGAGCGCATGCGCAAGCCGCTCACGCTCGAGGACGCCATCGCCATCCAGCAGGAGTGTCCGGCTGTGAAGAACACGACGGTCGAAGTCTTTCAGCGCTGGGACCGGCGCACCGGGCCGGTGAGCGCGCGCTACAAGGGGAACGAGGTATTCCAGATCGACCACAACGGCACGCTGCCGAGCTGGGCCGAGGTTTACAACGCGCACTTGCTGAAAGGCCGCTTCTTCAACGACGGCGAGGAACTGCATCGCATGGACGTTGCCGTCATCGGGTACGACTTGCAGGACGGGCTGTTCCCCGGCGAAGACCCCATCGGCAAGGAGGTCATGGTGGACGGCGTCTCCTACCGCGTGGTGGGCGTGCTGGACAAGCGCAAGGGGCAGTTCTTCCGCGACGATTCTGCCGACAAAACTATCCAGGTGCCGTACACCAGCTTTCGCAAGCACCATCCCACTTATGACGAGCACTTCATCGGCGTCGAGTCATTCCCGGGGCAGAAAGCGGCCGCCGAAGACGAGGTCCGCGGCCTGCTGCGGCGGCGACGCAATGTGCCCTTCGACAAGCCGGAGAATTTCTCCGTCACCTCGGCGGAGGCGATGGCGTCGCAGTTCCGCCAGATCATGGGGGCGATCGGCCTGATCACGGTTGTGGTCAGCTCGATCGGGCTGCTGGTGGGCGGGGTAGGGGTGATGAACATCATGCTGATGTCGGTCACCGAACGCACGCGCGAGATCGGCGTGCGCAAGGCGGTAGGCGCGCGGCGGGGCGACATCATCCGCCAGTTCCTCATCGAGGCCGTCACCCTCACCGGTACCGGAGGGGCGATCGGGGTCTTGCTCGGCATCGGAATCAGCGTTGTGATCAATCTGACCATGCCCAAGCTTCCCTCCGCCGTGCCGGCGTGGGCGATTGTGCTGGGGGTCGGCTCCGCCATGAGCGTGGGATTGTTCTTCGGCATCTACCCGGCATGGAAAGCGGCAAAGCTCGATCCCGTGGAAGCGCTTCGCTACGAGTGATCACTCCCGATTGGAAGCCGCTCGTCGCTTCGAAAACTCAACGATGCAGATTGAAGATCGAAGGGCAATGAGCCGTCACGAAATGCGAGTTGCTCGCCGGCGGCGTTGGCTGACCAGTTCGGCCACGGTATCCAGCAATTGGGTTATGTTGCTCGGCTTGGACAACAACGCATCGGCGCCGGAGGCACGCCAGTCCCGCGCCAGGATCGGGAACGCGGTCAGGATCAGCACCGCGGGAGGATTGGCCACGGCACGCGCCGCGCGGACCACATCAAAGCCGGCGCTGTCGCTCTCCATTTTCATGTCGGTGATGACCGCGTCGAAGGGCCGGGCGGCCAGGGTGGTCACCGCCTCCGCAGCTGAAGCAGCGCTGACCACGCTGTAGCCATTGCTTTCGAACGCCGCCTTCAACATGAACGCAACCAGCTGTTCGTCGTCCACGACCAGAATCTGCGTGCTCATATGCGGTTTGATGCAGCTTCCTTCTGCCCCGCTTTCGGGGAGAAAGCATACAATTCCGACTTCGCTACGGCGTTGGGCTATTGAGGGTGGAAGGCTTGATTACGGGCGGGGCGGCTGGCTTCTTCCGCTTATCCTTGGACTGCTTGACGCGGATCTTCACTTGGGCGCGATGAGCGCCGCCGCCGGCCTGGTAGCCGCGCGCACGACCGCGAGCCTGCAGGCTCATGGCCGAGCTCACCAACAACACAACGACTAGAATCCGTGCACCCACGGCAATATTTAGTTTTCCAAGGATGAATGGGCCGCCATATAGTCTTCTTTTGCGATAAAAATGTAAATAGTGTTCTGCGGGCCCGTTCGACGGGCGGCAAGCTAAGCTCACTGGCAGTCAGATGCGACATATACGACGTGGGGAGGCACTGGTAGCGGGACTATGGCTGGCGCTGATTGGCGCGGCCGTCGTGGGGCTGATCGTGACCCGCGAGTCGGCGCCGCCGCCCAGCCGCTTCCGCACCTCCGGCGGACCGTGGGCGCGATTGCGCAACCTGGTGGATCAGAAGCCACTGCAAACAGCGCGGGCGCTGGCCGGTCAGGCCTGGTCACGGGCAGAATATCCCTTCGCGCGTCGCGCTCTAAGCACCGCCGACGACGCCGTCGATCTGGCCTTTGCCACCGCTCTGCGCGATGCGACTTTGCATCCCGCGCCGCCGACCGAGGAGGTCCGCAAGCTCCAGGCGCGCGTGAAGGACGCTGAGACCAGCGTTGCGGCCGACCAGGACACGATCGCCGCGCTGCAAGAGTCAGATTCCAAAAACAATCCCGAAGTGCAGCAGGAAATCGAACTGGCGCAGGCGCAGCTGGCCCTCGACCAGGAGGAAGTCGCCGATGCCAAGCAAGACCTGATGCGCGCCGGCGGTGACCTGCAGGGGGCGCTCAAGCGCATGCTCGACGAGCACGTGGCCACGCACGCGGCGGCATTCACGCTTCCCAACGCGCCACCATTTGCGGAATCCTGGCCACTGGCTTCGCACGCGCGGATGTGGCGGCTGCTGCGCGACAAAATGCAGCAGCTGACATCGGCATCGCAGCAGGCAGCCCAATCCGCCGCAGCGCTGGCCAAGGCGCACGACGAACTCGAAGGGCGAGTCGACCGGCAGAAATCGGGCCAGCAGGACAGCATGTCCGCGGCGGCCAAGGCGGTGCGCGGCATGGGCGAGGATGTCAAGAGCCTGGCCGACTACGACAAGCGCGTTCAGGACCTGCAGGACCTGAGCGAGATTTACCGGGATTGGGGCGCGGTGGTGTCCCTGCAGCAGCGCGCCAGTCTCCACGGAATTGTGTTCGACCTGTTGTGGATCGTGCTCATCTGCATGCTGGCGTCCCTGGCACTGGCGGGAATTCGGCGCTTCGGCGCATCGCTGAATGCGGAGCGAAAGCGCCTGCGCAGCCTGCAATTCGCCATCCGGCTGGCAGTCCAAGTCGTCGCCCTGGGTGCGATCGTCATCGTGGTTTTGGGATCACCGGGGCAGGTGACCACTATCATCGGCCTGGCCGGTGCCGGGCTGACGGTAGCGCTGAAGGACTTCATCGTCGCTTTCTTTGGCTGGTTCGTTCTCATGGGTAAGAACGGCATCCGCGTCGGCGATTGGGTGGAGATCAACGGCATCGGCGGCGAGGTGGTTGAGATCGGCCTGCTGCGCACCGTGCTGCTCGAAACCGGGCAGTGGAGCGACGCGGGACATCCCACCGGGCGCAAGGTGGCGTGCGTCAACAGCTTTGCCGTCGAGGGCCACTACTTCAATTTTTCGACCACCGGGCAGTGGCTGTGGGACGAAATCGAAGTGCTGGTGCCGCGCGGCGAGGATCCTTATCGGGTGCTGAACTCGGTGCAGGAACTGGTGGTGAACGAGACGCGGGAAAACGTTCGCCAAGCGGAAGAAGAGTGGCACCGGGTGGCGCACAGTCACGCGCTGCAGTCGTTCTCGGCGGCGCCTGCCATCAACGTCAAGCCGACCAACATGGGCGTGAACATCATCGTGCGCTACATCACACGCGCGCACCAGCGCTTCGAACTGCGCTCGCGGCTTTACGGAGCGATTGTGGAACTGCTGCACGCCAAGCACGCGCCGCATGCAGTGTCGGCCATCGACACCTCCACCCCAAGCTGAAGCGCCAGCCTTCATCGGAGGGAGTTTTATAAACGAGGCCGGATCGTCCACCGCGAGGTCCGGAAAGCCTTCGCCGCCTGCGTCTTCTTCTCTGACCGCGGCGGAAGACCCACATTTGCTAAGACCGGGCAAATGTGGGCCACCCTTTGGTTGTGAGCGCTCCTGCTGCCTACGGATCGATGATGACCGAAGGCGGCGATCCGCCTTCGGCTTTAATCTTGCCATCGCAGATAGCAGTGTAGTGATGGATTCCGCGCTCCAGGGGATCCTTCAAAGTCGCATACACCATGCCAGGAGTGGAGTGGTCATCGATGCGCTCGAAGATATGGAATTCGTCCTTGATTTCCAGTTTGTCACAGCCGTAATACTTGAACACCAGCGTATCGCCTGCGCTGGCGAACTTATGTGGGGGCACGACTTTGTGCCTGGGGTTCCCTTCGCTGTCAAGGAACTTGCCCACGATGACCGGTTCCGTATCGCGCCAAGGGCGGCTGCCTCTCCGCTCCCGTATTGTGATTGTTCGTGGTTGAGATGCCATACACCACCTCTCTCTCAATGTTGCATATTGACCTTGGCTGGCTGCACCAGCCGTTCATACCTGGGATCTATCCGAAGATCGTTCCACGTGGGATCGTGTTGGATTTCTGCGGTCGAGTATCCGGATTGGATTGCCTTGCCCAGCCAGGTAAACGCGGCATCGCGATCGCCCAGCTGGACGTAAATATCGGCGGCGCGGAACATGTTCTGGGCATCGGCAGGCGATTGTTGCAGCGCCTGCCCCACCAGTTCGCGCGCCCGGGCGGCACGTCCCAGCATGGAGTAGCAGTCCGCCAGGGCCAGCATCTGCTTGCTGTCGCGCGGATTGATCTTGAGTTCGCTCTCGATCACTTGCGCTGCGCGCTGGTAGGCGGCTCGCGCCTTGTCTTTTTGTCCGGGCGCCCAGTTAAAGGCGGAAGCAGCGTAGTGCCAGGTGCGCGAGTCCTTGTCGTTGAGTTGCAGGGCCTGGTCGTACATCTGCGCCGCATCGCTGTATCGGCCGGCCGAAAAATATAGCGCGCCCAGGTTCACGTAGACGCGGTAGTTGGGCTGAATGGCAAGCGACTTTTCAAACAGCTGTTGGGCCTCCTGGTACTTGCCCTGCAAGTAGTAGACGCCACCGAGATTGGTATACCCGCGAGCATTCTCGGGCGCCAATTCGATCACGCGACGGAACTGGGTGGCCGCCTCCTCATAACGGGCCGCCTGGCTGTAGAAGCTGCCTAGCGCGCTGTAACCGCCCCAGTAGTCCTTTCGCATCGAGATGGCACGCCGGTAGGCGTCTTCGGCCTCCTTCATCCTGCCCAACGACGCATAGGACAACGCCACGCCGCGGTAGGCGGCGTCGCTGGTCGGATCCAGGTCGAGCGCGCGACCAAATTCCTCGACCGCTTCCGCGTACCGGCCGGTCCCCTGGTACACCAACCCGAAGGTGACGTGCACCGGTGCCAGCCGATCGTTCAACTGGGCCGCCTTTCGGCAGGCTGCCATTGCCTTCGGAATGAACGCGGCGTCCCTGCTTTCCTGGAACTGCCGCCAGTAGGCCTCGCCCAGCGCGCTGTGCGCCAGCGCAAATCCAGGATCCGCCTCGATGGCAGCCTTGAACAGCGCCAACGCTGATTTCAGGCTGTCGGGACTGGTGTAATCCAGCAGATAGCCGCGCCCGCGAACATAGTACTGGTAGGCGTTGGGTTGTGAGGTCGGGGAGGCGAAGGCGGGATCGTCGCCCTGCGGTTCAACCTCCAGCATGGCCAGCAACTTGTCGACCACCTCGCGCTCCGTGCCAGCCAGGTCACGCAGGTCGGCGTTAACCACCGCGCCATTCAGGTTGCGTCGCGTCTGGACGTCGACAAGGCTGTAGGCCACCTGGTTGTTGGCGGCGAAATTCCAGCTCCCCTCAACCACCAGTGTTACTCCCAGCTTCTTGCGCGCGTCGTCGGCCGAGCTGACTGCTTGCGCCCGCACCTCGCTGGTCGGAACCACCTCCACTCCGGAGCGCTTGCTGATCTGGGCGAGCCTCGCGGTCAGCAGCTCAGTTAAGCCGTGGCACAGCGCCTGATTCTCGGGCTTGCCACCGATGGCCTCGAACGGCAACACGGCCAGGACCCTGACTCTGCTCGCCGCCACGGCCGGTGCGGAACGCTTGCGCAGGCCCACGCGCACCCACAGCCCCGCTAACGCGACCGCAAGGACAAGCGCCACTATGGCGGCGCCAGCCAGCCATTGCCCGCGGGGCCATACACGCCGAGGCGCGGCGACCTGGTCGAGGTTGCGCCCGGAGACCAGCCGGCGCAGGTCGACTTCAACCTCGCGCGCGCTCTGGTAACGCAGCCGAGGATCTTTGTCCATCGCCTTGCGGATAATGGCTCCGACCTCGGGAGGAATCTCCCGATTGAGGCTGCACACCGGCGCGGGTTCGTGGTGCAGAATGGCTTCCACCAGGCTTGCCCACGACGTCTGGGCATGGGCGCGTTTTCCGGTCGCCATCTCGTAGAACACAGCGCCAAGGGCGTAGACATCGGAGCGGCGATCGGGTTGCGTTCCCTGCAGCTGTTCCGGTGCCAGGTACGGCAGCGTGCCCGCCATTGACGACGTGTCGGGCTCGCTCGGAAGCGTGGTCTGGTCGCCGACGGGCAACAGTCGCGCCAGCCCGAAGTCCAGCACCTTCGCCTGCCCGGCGGGCGTGACCATGACGTTGCCGGGCTTCAGGTCGCGGTGCACCACGCCTTGCTGGTGCGCTTCCGCCACTGCCGATGCCAGTTGGATGGCAAGGTTCAGCATCTCCGCCGGCTTCATGGGTCCGCGCGCCAGCCGGTCGGCGAGGGTAATGCCGGGCACGTACTCCACGACCAGGAAATCTATGTCGGCGGCAGTCTCGAAGCCGTGCACGGTCTCGATATTCGGATGATTGAGGCGGGCTAGAGTCAGTGCTTCCTGGCGAAAGCGCTTGCGCGTCGATTCATCACGAACCACGCCCGGCGACAGCAGCTTGAGGGCCACGTCCCGCTCCAGGACCTCGTCGTGGGCGCGATACACAACGCCCATGGCGCCCTCGCCAACGCGCTCAAGGAGACGATAATGCCCGCATCTTTGGCCGCAAGCCGGAGAGGTGGCCATGGGGGACCTCTTCTGCCGACACCTATCCAGCGCAAATTCTATGCCCCGCAGCCCGAAATGCAAGGGGTCGGCATTCCCACTTCGGTCTATTTTTTCCGTGCTTCTTGCGCACGCACTTCTGGGGTAGGACAAGGGAACCGCGCCGCGGCAGATTACGAGATTTTCGTTTGTCGAAGCAGAGGGAGAAACGCTCCCCGAATTGTGCTCCTCGTGGGGTAGCGCGATAATCGTGATTCACGGGACCCATTGTCGCGGCCACATGATCGGCCAAACCATTTCGCATTACAGAATCGTCCGCCATCTGGGCGGCGGCGGGATGGGAGTGGTATATGAGGCTGAAGACCTCAGATTGCGCCGTCATGTGGCGCTGAAATTTCTTCCCGAAGACCTCGACTCTGACATCAGTTTCTTCCACCGCTTCGAGCGCGAGGCGCAAGTCGCCTCTGCCCTCAATCATCCGAATATCTGCACCATTCACGATGTCGACACCGCCGGTGGCCGTCACTTCATTGCCATGGAACTGCTGCAAGGCGAAACCCTGGCGCACACCATCCATGAGAAGCCACTCGAGCTGGAGTTATTGCTCGATGTTGCCATCCAAGTCGCCGACGCGCTCGACGCCGCGCACACCGTCGGCATCATCCACCGCGACATCAAGCCAGCCAACATCTTTGTCACGCAACGGGGACAGGCGAAGATCCTGGATTTCGGGCTGGCGAAAATGCGGGTAGCAAAATCGGCCACTGCTTCGACGGAGATGCTGACTGCGTTGACCGGACCCGGCGAGGTCATGGGAACACTGCTCTACATGTCTCCCGAACAGGTCAAGGGCCAGGACTTGGACGCACGTACCGACGTGTTTTCCCTCGGCGTCGTACTGTACCAGATGTCAACCGGCATACTGCCGTTTTGCGAAGCGACGTCGGGCTCGATTTATGACGCAATATTGAACAAAACGCCTGTTCCGCCAACCCGAACGAACCGTTCAGTCCCGGCTGAACTGGAACGAATCATCGGCAAGTGCCTGGAGAAAGACCGTAAGCTGCGTTACCAAACCTCGGCCGACCTGCGCACTGACCTACAGCGGCTGAAACGCCAATTGGAATCGGCCCGAGTGATTCGCGAGACCGGACTGGCTGCCCCGGTTCCATCGCGGCGGCGCAGCAAAGTGGCAGCCGCTTCGGGAGCGCTCGCGTTGACCGTGTTGGTCGCCATCGCCACGTGGTGGACCGTCGTGCGAGGCCGGGGGGAGGCCATCAACTCTATTGCCGTGCTGCCTTTCGTGAATGACGGAGGGGATAGCAATGCGGAATACTTGAGCGACGGCATCACGGAGGGTGTGATCAACGACCTGTCGCGGCTGCCTAAGCTCCGCGTCATCGCGCGCAGCACCGTCTTTCGTTACAAGGATAAGGATACCGACCCACAAAAGATCGGACAGGACCTGCAAGTCGGCGCCGTCATGACCGGACGGTTGCAGCAGCGGGGCGACACCGTCGTCGTGCAGGCGGAATTGATGAATGTCGCCAACGCCTCCCAGCTCTGGGGCGGCCAGTTCGTGCGTAAGACAGCTGACGTTTTCTCTCTTCAAAGTGATCTTTCTCGCGAGATATCCGAACAATTACGGTTGAAGCTGACAGGCGAGGAAAAGCGGCGGCTGGCAAAACGCTATACCGATAACGGCGAAGCTTATCAGCTCTACCTGAAAGGCAGCTACTACCTCAATAAGCGGAGCGAAGAAGGATTTCATAAGGCTGTGGAGTCGTTCACTCAGGCGATCGAGAAGGATCCCAAATACGCTCCTGCATACGCCGGCTTGTCGGAAAGTTACTTCTTGATGGGAGCATATCTGGTCCGTCCAGTCGAGGAGGTCGTTCCCAAGGCTCGCGACGCGGTGGCCAGAGCACTGCAGTTGGACGATACACTCGCGGAAGCGCACACCTCGCTCGCTGCCATTAAGCAGTTTTACGACTGGGACTGGACAGGAGCTGGCCAAGAGTACCGTCGCGCGCTGGAGCTGAACCCTGGATATGCCACCGGCCACCAGTACTATTCGGATTACTTGTCGTCGCTGGGCCGCCATGAGGAAGCGCTGGCGGAGGGCCAGCGTGCCGTCGAACTCGACCCGCTGTCGCTCATCATCAACAGCGACACGGCCCAGAACCGAATGGTCGCCGGACAGGTCGATGCCGCCATCGAACAATTGCGCAAGGCACTGGAACTGGATCCAAGTTTCGCGCAAGGGCACTTCATCCTCGGCAAGAGCTACCTGCGAAAGAAGGACTTCGCCGCCGCGGCGGCGGAAATTCAGAAAGCGATGTCGCTCTCTTCGAACAGTACTAAATACGTCGGCGCACTCGGGCAAGCTTATGCCTTGGGCGGGCGACGCAATGAAGCGCAGCGACTTCTCAACGACCTAAACGAGCGGTCAAGGCAGGAACTCGGCTATTGGTGGGCCGCCGCATGCATCTACGCCGGCTTGGGCGAGAATGATCGCGCGTTCGCCGCTCTGGAAAACGCCTATAAAGAGCGCAGCAGCCCATTACAACACTCCAAGGTGGAGCCCCTGATGGACCCGTTGCGCTCCGACCCCCGCTTCCCAGACCTCCTGCACCGCGTCGGCCTCTCACCGTAAGGACGCGAATGGCCATCCTCGGCAAATGCCGATGCCCGGGCGTCTATAAGCACGAAGGCGCTGTCAAGGGGTCTACCAGGAAATGCAACACTACTGGACCGTGAGGCTGACACGGTCAACGTACTCCTGCATCTGCCCGCCGTTCGCATTAGCGTCCATCTGAAACTGCACGCCGATCACAGAATCCCAACCCCTGGGCAGCGGCCCCGAGGGGTAAGCCATGTTCAGCGTATAAGTGTGGCTGCTAACGATCTTGTTCGTGGTGTCGTACTGCACGATGCTGAAGTTATCGTAGTGCATGAGTTTGTCGGGCGTGCGGTGCAAATTCCAGGTGATGTGATACCAGACGTTCGGCTGAAACGGGACACAGGGAACGCTGGTCGCGACCCAGTAGCCCTGCTGCTGGTTCCATACATCCCACCAGCCATTGCCATAATCGCACTGCGTTCCGAACATGTACTCGGTGCCTTTGTTTTTAGCCAGCTTGATGAACTGAAAGGTGTCGAACTCCAGCGCCTGGACATTATTCGGCAGCTCATTCGTGGAGTTGTAGAGCTGGACGTAGAAGTCAAACGTAAAATTGGTAGCCGTATTGTTGACCCCCAACTTGTCCCACCAGAGCACATCGGTCCAGGACGGGCCGTTGAAGAACAACTCCATGCTGCCGTTGCCATCAACACTTGGGGTCCCGACGATGGTATTGGTGGCAATGGTCGCACTGGCGCCGCCGGCACAAGAACCAGTGCAATTCATGCCACCGCCCCAACCGGCGAGGCTGTCGTCGAGGTTGGAATATGTTGTTTGCGCCGCAACCGCCAGCGGGAACAGGAGGGCAAAAAAATACACCATTCGCTTCATGTCTTCACCCGGAAGCCAAGGCTTGCACGATTCTCGGCAATGCAGTGTGAGCTGCTACTCTGATAGCGCCGCCGGCGAGCGCTCGTCAAATACAAAACAACCTTAGTCCGCGTGTAAGAGGTTAGTGATGTTCGGTACGCGGACCGCAATAAAACGATACCAGCGGTATCAGACTGTCCCGTCGATCAGCTTGTGAGATTCGCTTGCGGCTTCAAAGTAGACAGGAATATACTCCGCAACCTCATGCGTCGGCGCTGAGTGGGGTCAGCCGGCGAGAGTATCCGTTCGTTTGCGCCAACCGAAAATAGGAGGCTCGCATGTACCATCATCTTCTTCGTTCAGGCTATCGCGCGCTCGCCGCCGGCTTGGCCCTGCTTCTGGCGCTTCCAGCCGCCGGTTCCAACCCCGATACTCTTGTCACCGTGGGGAGCCAGCGAGCACCGTTTTCGCAGAACAAACAGAACGAGCCTGCGCTGGCCGTCGATGCCAATCACCCCAATGTGCTGGTCGCAGGGGCAAATGACAACATCGACATGGAGGCGTGCAATGCCGGTACTGACAATACCTGTCCCTTCACTCCAGGTGTTGGTTCTTCCGGTGTTTACTTCTCATTGGACAGCGGCACGACATGGACCCAGCCCACGTATTCCGGCTTAACGGCCCGCTTCTGCCTTGGGGTCGTCGGCGATTCCGATCCCGCCTGCACACCACAAGTAGGGCCAATCGGTACCCTTCCGTGGTACTTCGAGAACGGATTGGTATCCGATGGTGACCCCGCGTTGGCCTTCGGCCCGAAACCGGATGCGAACGGCCACTTCTCATGGAACAACGGATCTCGGTTCTATTACGCAAACTTGACTTCCAATTTGCCCTCGCAGACTACGTTCAAAGGCTTCGAGGCAGTCGCGGTTTCCCGGACCGATGATGTAGTGGCCGCAGCAGCCGGAGACAAGAACGCTTGGACGTTCCCGGTAATTGTCACTAAACAGTCTTCGACAACGTTTAGCGACAAGGAGCAGATTTGGGCTGACAACGCCTCTAGCAGCCCCTTTTTTGGCAATGTTTATGTCTGCCTTGCATCGTTCCGCAGCGTTGGTGGCGGGCTCGCATCTCCCCAGCCGCTGCTCGTGGCCACTTCGACTGACGGCGGCGATACCTGGAAGCAGAAACAAGTGACGTCGGCCAGCAACACTCCGTTTAACCCGGTACAGGGATTTGGTCGCTCCGGCTGCACAGTGCGCACCGACAGCAACGGAGTGGTGTATGTCCTCGCTAACCAGTTTGCCGTCGGGATGCCTGGGCACGGCGCTCACGTCATGGTCAAGTCTTTCAACGGGGGGCGGACCTGGACGCCGCCGGTAAACATCGGCGAAGCTGTTGATACATGCTTTCTCGTGCAATTTGACGGAACCGGGTTCCGCTGCGTAATGGACGGTGTCGGCGGCGCGCGTGATGACCTCTCGTCGGCTCCGAGCATTGATGTCGCGAACGGCGCGCCCACCGGGGCTGGTGCAACCAATGAAATAGTACGTACCTGGGTCGATGGACGCGATGGCGTCAATCATGAACACGTGTTCGTGAGCTATTCCACGGATGGTGGAAATAACTGGTCGGATCCTGCGGCGACAGAGTCCACAGGTGACCGCGGCTACTTGTCCGCGATTGCCATTTCGCCGAGTGGAACCGATGCTTACCTGGTATACAACGCGTTCACCACCCCACTTCGCAACGATACTACTAGCCCGCGCGGGCTGGTAGGTGTTGTCAAACACGCGGACATAGGAGGTAATGGAGCTCCCGGTATATGGGCAGTGTTGCATCGTAGTGCCACGGAAGACCCGCGCGGCTCCAGCCAAAACAATTTGTGGCTGGAGTTCCTGGGCGACTACGTGTATGCGGTTGCGACCGATACCTATGGTGCCGCTGTTTGGAACGACACGCGCAACGCTGCGGATTGCCCGGCAATCGATGCTTGGCGGGCCGCAGCCCAGGCGGCGGTGGAGAACGGGACAGCCGTGCCTACCAAACCTGCGCCACAACAGGACTGCCCGGCGACCTTTGGCAACAGCGACATCTTCGGCGGCTCCTACCCAGATCCGACGCCGTAAGCGTGTACGAGGACGAGCAAACCCTGTGTGGCAGCTTGCGCACACAGGGTTTTTTGGTGCCGCTTCGCTTTGGACCCCACCGCGGCACAATCGGGAAGCGGATCTAAGAAGCGTTCCCGTCGCACAAACAGAGGTAAACACCAGAGCGCCAGGGTCATGTTCGATTCATGGGAGAGCGTAGAAGTACGTCAATATAAAGGATCAATATAAAGGAACTGGCGGAGAGGGGGGGATTCGAACCCCCGATACAGGTGTTAGCCCGTATAACGGTTTAGCAAACCGCCGCCTTCAGCCACTCGGCCACCTCTCCGTGAGGTGAAACAGGCGGGACTTTCAACAGTTTAGCACGTTCGGTTAATTTGCCTGCTGCACGATTGTTGCACTCTGCTTCAGCGCGTCCGAAGTCGCCTCCAAGGTCTTCATTGCGGCCAGAACCGCCGGATCAACGGCCTTGATGGCAGTGAGCCAGTCCTGCAGGTAACGAGAAAGGCTGGTGCTTTAGTTGGCAACCGGCCTGAGCCGCACTCCCGCGGATGTTCCTGATGAACTCGTCAAATCCCTCCGAGCTCAGTTTTCCGAGCGTGAAACTCACGGTAA
>DASSIZ010000049.1 GCA_035691485.1 Terriglobales bacterium | reverse complement strand
TTCCGCATCTCGGGCGTGCCGGGAAGCACGCGATCGTGGGTTTGTTCGGACAAGCTGAAGTCGCCGTTCGCGAAGCGCTGGGCCTGATCCCGCAGGTGCATTCGGATGTGATCGCGGCTGCCGGTGTCGCCGGCATCGTTCGCCTGCACCTGGACGTAGCCGCCGTCGGGCAGAAGACGGAAGTGATGCGTGGTTGCGGTCTGCGAAAAGCCCATCGCCTTCTCGCCGCGCGCGTTCATCATCTCGTGATGCATGGAATCGGAATGCTGGTGCTGCTCTTGCTGCGCTGCCGCGATCAGGCAGCAACCCAGACACGCCATCAGTATTAGCAAAGTTCTGCTTCTCACATTCACCTCGTCGATGAAACTCTTGGTCAGGGATTGAGCCATAGACATTCAGAAACTGGCGACGTTACAAAGTCCTGCCTTGATCTTCTTCTGGGCTGGCGTTCATTCGTACCGCAGCGCCTGCACCGGATCGAGCTTGGCAGCGCGTGATGCGGGATAAATGCCCGAACCCAGGCTCACCACCACCGCGAATGCCAGCGCCGCCGCTACCAGCCACCACGGCACCGACCAGAATCGCTCCGGCGTCATGTCCATGCGCTTCAGGTAAAAGTTGGTTCCGGCGTTGATGACGCGGCCGATCGCCCAACCGAGGCTGACGCCCACCAACCCTCCCAGGAAGCCCATGACGCCTGCTTCCGCGAAGAACAACGCCTTGATGTCGCCGTCGCCTGCGCCCACGGCCTTCATGATGCCGATCTCGCGCCGCCGTTCCAGGATCGCCATCACCAGCGTGTTCACGATTCCCAGCAGTGCCACTGCCAGCGCCAGGCTTCCGAAAATGCCGAGAAACATGTCGAGAATGGTGAAGAAGCGGCGCAGGCTGCGCGTCGCGTCCAGCAGCGAGAACGTCGAGAAACCCATCTGCTTGATCGCGTCTTCGGCCGGCTGCACTTGCGACGGCGTGTCGATCCGCACGGAGAGCGCAATGTAGGCCCGCCCGTGATACGAGGTGCGCACCATCTCGCGCAGGTCGGAGCCCAGCATCACGTTCATGCTGTTGACCAGCCCGGTCGGCACATAGACGCGTGAGCGCGACATGCCTCCGAACCCTGCGGTGGCGTCGTGCTCGGTGATGCCGACAATGCGCAGCGTCTTTTCGCGGCGCGCTACCGAGAACCCCGAAGCCACCAACTCCCCGACCGTGCTTGCCTCCTCGTTGGGTCCCTTCGCCGGCGCACCGGTGCTCCCCTGCGTTTCGCCGCGCTCGGCGTATTGCACGATCAGCGGTTTGCCGATCAGCGCCTTGGGATCGGGATCGAGTTCCTTGGCGAACTCGGATTCGAGAATGACTTCATCAGCATTGGGCGCGGAAAAAAATTTCCCCGTCATGCCGTCAAACGCCTCGCGATCCCGCGCCGAAGGGGGCAGCGCCGCGACCATCGTGAACCGTGACTTGTCCCCATATCGAAGCTCGGCCATGAAGCGCATTTCCGGATTCACTTCCGCGACGTGCGCGAGCTTTTTGATGTCGTCCACCGCGACGTCATCGAGCGGACGCGCCGGCGTAGTGGGCTGGTTGCGGCGCGAGGGTCCGCGATCCAGGTCGCGCGGCATGACCACGACGGTGTTGAAAAGTCCGGACCGGGTAAGGCGTCGGTTTGCGAGTTGCTGCAGTCCGATGCCAAGCGAAAGCATGGCCACCAGTGATGCCACGCCCACTGCGATTCCCACCGTGGTCAGCGAGTTGCGCAGCACCGATTCGCGCAGGTTGCGGGCCGCGAGTTCGACTACATCGTGCGCCTTCATGGCTCACTCCGCTCGGCTTGCGCCGCTGCCGGCTCGGCGCGCGTGTCATCCACCAGGCGGCCGTCGGCGAGCGTCAGGATGCGCTGCGCATAGCGGTCGGCAAGCCCGCGCTCGTGCGTCACCAGCAGGACCGTGAGGCCCTGGCGATCATGGCACTCGCGCAGGTAGCTCATGATCTCTTCGCCGGTGCGGCTGTCGAGATTTCCGGTCGGTTCGTCGGCAAGCAGCAGCGCCGGGCGATTGACCAGGGCGCGCGCGATGGAAGCACGCTGCTGCTCGCCGCCGGAAAGCTCGACCGGGCGGTGCGCAACCCGCGCTGACAAGCCGACGCGCTCAAGGGCTTCCTGGGCGCGAGCAGCGCGCTCGCCGCGCTCCACCTCCGCGAACCGCATCGGCAGCTCGACGTTCTCCAGCAGCGTCATGCTGGGAATCAGATTGAAAGCCTGGAACACCATGCCCACGGTGAAGCGCCGGTAGCGCGCCAGTTCTTCCGGCGGCATCTGCGCCAACTCGCGGCCGTTCACCTGCATGGAACCGGAGGTCGGCCGGTCGAGACCCGCAATCAGGTTCAGCAGCGTCGATTTCCCCGAACCCGAAGCGCCGAGCAAGGCAACGAACTCGCCCTGACCGATGTCGAGCGAGATTCCATTGACGGCGCGAATGCGCGTTTCGCCCATGCGGTATTCGCGGACCAGGTCGCGGGCCTTAATGGAGCTGGACATCACTGGTATAGACGGTTTCTCCATGGTGGAGTTTCGCCCGACGCTCATATCGTGAAACGCTCGCCCCAGCGGCTGGTCTTCCAGTTGTCCTTGGCTGTTGTGGCACGTATCCATGGCGGCAACTCGATCAAAAGGTATTCCGCCAGCGCCGCCACGTAGGGCTCATACAAGCTACGAAATTTGGCGAGCCGTTGTTCCGTCTCCGGGGTGAGGCGCAGCTGAATTCCCGCCTCCGCCAGCAAAACCCGAAGCGCCTCCAGCGATTCACCCGTAAGACGAGGCTGCGCCGGGTCGCGCGGCGGCGTATTGAACACCTGCGCCAAGTCAACCACGGCATGCCGCGCCATGGCGAACGTAAGCTGCGCCTGGCGGGCGGGCGCGCCCTCAATGCCGACCTGGCACAGCGCGGTCGCGTCCAGAATGGCGGTGAGAGCCGAGATCCAGGATTGATTGTCGTGTTGCGAGCGGAAGTAGCCGAGCACGGGATAGGAAATGTGGCTTTCCAGCATCTCCGCCGCCGAGTGCTCCCACTCGTGCAGGATCTCGCGCAGGTTGCCGTCCTCCGGATTGCTATTCCGGCGCAGCAATTCAGCCGCGGTGGGAGGAGTGCCGGCGCGCCCGTCAAGCAGCGCCACGTTCACTTCGCGTTGTGAAAACCCCTGGTACAGCACGGGCAGGTAGCTGATCACCAGGGCAAGAAATCCAAGCCCCATTCCGCATTCCACCACCGCCAGCGCGCGCGCCACGGAGGCACGCGGCGTGACGTCTCCCAATCCGAGCGTAAAAAACGTGCTGCCGCTGAAGTAGAGGTCGGTAAAGAAACTGCGATTGAAACCCTGGCCTTCGACGGCGGACCCGGCCGCCCACTGCAGCAAGGCAAAACCGAAAATGAGTCCTACCGCCCAGAGGGCGATCAGCAGCAGCAGCGACATGGGACCGTAGAGCGCGAGCAGGCTTTCGCGTCGCCGGATGTTTCCGATGTGACGCGCAATGGCGGAAAACGGCTTCCAGGAGTAGCGATAGAAACCCCGGGTCAACCGGAAGCGGCGGGTGACGCGGCGGGGCAGGATAACGGTCTCAAAGGCCTCAACCAGGACCAGGACCACGATGATCGCGCCCAGGATGGCGGCCAGGACAATCATCCGTGCATGGTAAATGTTGCAGCGGTAGCGCGCCAATGCGGATCAAAATAGTTTACCTTCAGCCTGTTGTTTCCGGAGGACGGGATGAAATGGATCACGCGCAGCAACGTCAAAGTGGACCGGGTGGCGTGCCCCTGGCTGATCCGGCGGTTCGTGGATCCGCAAGCGGAGTTCCTCTTCGTAGAGCCGGCGCGATTGCTGGAAGTCGCCGAGCGCGAACACGCGACTCCCTTCGATGCGCCCGGCATGGCCGCGGTCAAGCTTAACCATCGCGGGGAACGCTGTTCCTTCGAGGCCATCCTGCAGGATTACAACTTACGGGACGGCGCCCTGCAGCGGCTGGCGCTGATCGTGCGCGCTGCCGACGTCAAGGGCCAGGAGCAGGCCGCGCCGGAAGGAGCCGGTCTGCGCGCCGTGGCCCACGGGTTTGCGGCGCTTGGCATCTCCGACGAAGAACGCCTGGCGCGTCAATTCCCTGTTTACGACGCGCTCTATCGCTACGCACAGGAATGAAGTCAGCCGGATGAGTCCGCGCCGCGACCTGCTGCTGATTTACGCCGCCGCCTCCCTGCGTTCCGGGGGGACCGGCGTGATGGGCGTATTGCTGGGCGTTTACCTTGCCCAAGCTGGGCTGTCTCCCTTGAGCATCGGCGTGGTGGTTTCCGCGGGACTGGTCGGGATCACCGCGGCAACCGGGCTGCTGACGCGGCGCGCCGACCGCTTGGGGCGGCGTCGAACGCTGGCTGCATTAGCCGCCTTGACCGCGCTCGGAGGCATAGCGCTGGCGATCACCACGCGCACCTCGCTCCTGCTGCCGCTGGCCGTCCTGGGCATGATCAACGGTACAGGCACGGACCGCAGCGCAGGTTTTGCGCTCGAGCAGGCGGTCATCCCCGGTTTAACAACGGCGCAAAAGCGGACCTGGGCGCTCTCCTGGTACAACGTCGTGCTCGACAGCAGTGGCGCCCTGGGAGCGCTGGCGGCCGGCCTGCCCGCCCTTTTTCACGCGCGATTGGGGATCGCGGCGCAGGACGCCTACCGGCTGATGTTTCTTGTCTATGCGGCGGCCAACCTTGCGGCGGCAGCGCTGTATGCTGTGCTGACCCCGACGGTTGAAATTCATGCCACAACGAATTCTGCCCATGCGGAAACAGCGGTGTCCGCGGATACGCGGAGCCTGGTCGCGAAGATGGCTGCGCTGTTCGCGATTGACAGTTTCGGTGGAGGCTTTCTCACCGATGCCTTGGTCTCGTACTGGTTCTTCCATCGCTTTGGAGTGTCGGTTCAGGCGCTCGGCGTAGTGTTCGCCATCGTGCACGTGCTGAACGCGCTGTCGCACCTCGGCGCGGCGTGGCTGGCGCAACGGATTGGACTCTTGAATACGATGGTGTTCACGCATCTGCCCTCAAGCGTGTTCCTGATCCTGGTGCCGTTTGCGCCGACGTTCCACCTCGCGGCCGGGTTGTTCTTTCTGCGCGAGGCGCTGGTAGAGATGGACGTGCCGTCGCGGCAATCCTACGTCGCCGCGGTGGTGGGGCCGCACGAGCGCACCTACGCCAGCAGCGTCACCAATGTGACCAGAACCTTGATGTGGGCCGCGGGATCCACCTTCGCCGGCATGTTTATGCAGAACGTGGCTTTCTCGGCGCCGCTGATCGCGGGCGGATCGCTCAAGATTTTTTATGATGCGCTGCTCTACCGCGCGTTTCGCAAGCTGAAGCCGCCGGAGGAACGCGGACATTCGTGATTCTTGTTCTTCACTGCGCCTTCGAAGGCGCCTGTGCCATGCGCAACTTATATCGCTGGACTTTGCCGGTAGCGGTCTTGGGCAATTCAGGAAGAAATTCCACCCAGCGTGGACGCTTGTAGGGTGCCAGTCGCGCGGCGACAAAATCCTCCAACTCGGTGGCGAGTTCGGGCCCGGCCATCCGGCCCCGAGACAAGACGACGAAAGCGACCGGTTTGACAAGCTCGTCCTGGTCCTTGCGCGCCACTACCGCCGCCTCCAGCACCGCCGGATGCTCCACCAGCGCGCATTCAATTTCTGCCGGGCTCACCCAGACGCCGCTCACTTTCAGCATGTCGTCAGCGCGGCCCGCATACCAGAAGTACCCATCCTGGTCCTGGCGGTATTTGTCGCCGGTGCGCAGCCAATGGCCGTCGATGGTCTCCTTGGTCTTTTCGTGCTGGTTCCAGTAGCAGGCGCAGACCGCATCGCTCCTTATATAAAGGTTGCCGATGTCCCCGGCGGGAACAGGATGGCCATCATCGTCGACGATCTTGGCGTCCATCCCGGGAATCAGTTGCCCGCTGGAGCCGGCTCGGGCTGCCCCGGGGCGATTCGCGATGAACATATGCAGCGCTTCGGTGGAACCGATGGCGTCCAGGATTTCGACGCCGAAGCGCGACTTGAAGCGCTCGTAGATCGCGGCCGGCAGAGACTCGCCCGCCGATACTCCGTAGCGGATGCTGGAGAGATCGAACTCAGCTCCTGCCCGGCTGTGCGCCAGCAGCGCGGCATAGTTCGAAGGCACGGAGAAAAAGAGCGTGGGCTGGCGCCGCTCAATGACGTCGAAGACGCTCCCGGGATTGGGCGGCCCAGGCAACAGGATACTCGTGCCGCCCGCCGAGAGTGGAAAATACAGTCCGTTGCCCAGTCCATAGGCGAAGAACAGCTTGGCAACGCTGAAAAAACGATCACGTTCGGTGATATTAAGAATCTGCTTTGCGTAAAGCTCGGACGCCACCACCATGTCGTGCTGCAAGTGCACGCACCCTTTCGGAGGTCCGGTGCTGCCGGAAGAATAGAGCCAGAACGCGGGATCGTCCTTGGAAGTAGGTGCTGGGCCCAGCTCGGGAGATTGCGCGCTGATTAACTCTGAATACGAATGCGTGCCGTGGACGGGATCGCCAATGACCACCACGTGCTCGAGAAAAAGAAGCCGGTCTCGCGGGATTGCCTTGATCTGCGGCAGCAGCGCCTCGCTGACCATGGCGACGCGGGCGCGGCTGTCGTTGAGCAGGTACTCGTACTCGTGGGAGCGCAGCAGGGTGTTGACCGGGACCGGCACAGCGCCGATCTTGATCGCGCCGAAGAAGCAGGCCGCGAAATCGGGCGTGTCCAGGAGCAGCAAAAGAACGCGTTCTTCGATGCGAACGCCCAGCGACCGGCGCAGGGCGTTGCCGACGCGGTTTACGCCAGCTGCCAGCCCGCCATAGGTGACGCGATCGTCCCCGCACTCGATCGCGACCTTCTCGGCCCGGCTCTCAATGTGGCAATCAATGAAATAGGAGGCGGCGTTAAAGCGGTCGGGAACAGACAACTTCATGCGGGACGGGCAGACGGCGTGGCGGAATTCAACTCGCGCGCCAGGTTGTCGAAAGTATCGCGAATGTTTTTCTGCGCCGCCGCTTCCACCAGGCGTCCGCCCACCGAGGCCAGCATGCCTCCCACCTTCGCCTCGCCGGTAAAACGCACGATCGTGGTGGCGTCGCCGTTTCCTTCCAGTTCGACGCGGCCGACGCCCTCCACGAAACCGGCGGTGGACTTGGAATTGGAGGTCAGCGTGTAGCTTTTTTCCGGGACAATGTCAGTAAGCGTGATGTCGCCGTGGAATGTTCCCTTCACCGGACCGACGCCTGCCTTGAGCACGGCGCGATATTGGTGGGGCGCCTTTTCTTCCAGCGACTGGCATCCGGGAATAGCTCGCTGCAGCACCGCCGGATCCAGCAGTTTGCTCCATACGGCATCCAGCGGGGCGGCAATGGTGTAGGAGCCTTCAAGCTTCATGGAGATTCGAGTTCCCCGGTCGAGCTTCGGTTTCGGTTTATTAGGTCTGAGCCTCGTTGCCGGGCCGCTCGCCGCGCCCGGATCAACGACATCACTTCTTCCGAGGTGCGACGCACTCCTGCAAAGCGCGTCGCGTGTAAACCCGCGCCAGGTGGCTGCGATACTCGCTGGAGGCGAAATAATCGCCGAGGACGTCAACCCCGTCAGCGGCAAAATCGCACGCGGACGGAATCGCGCTCGCGGGCTGGCCCGCTAGCGCTTTCTCGACCGCCTTGGCGCGATAGGCATTCTGCGCCACTCCGGTCATCCCCACCGCGGCGCTCTCGATCGTGGTCCCGCGCATTTTCACCAGCACGGCCACCCCGACCACCGCCATGCCCGACGCCGGGTGCGCGAATTTCTTGTAGCAGGTGGCGGCCGGCGCGGTCACCGGCACGCGCACTTCGGTAATGACCTCGTCAGCGGCAAGCGCGGTGGAGAACAGGCCGGTGAAAAAATCGCGGGCCGGGATGATGTGCTCGCCCCGCGTGCTCATGGCGATGACCTCGGCGTCGAGCGCCAGGATGGCGGCCGGGTAATCGGCGGAGGGATCTGCGTGCGCCAGGCTTCCCCCGATGGTGCCGCGATTGCGCACCTGCAGATCGCCGATTTCGCGCGCCGCCTGCTGCAGCAGTGGCGACGATTTCAGCAGCAGCGTGGAAGCGGCCACTTCCGCATGCGTGGTCATGGCGCCGATGCGCACGTGGCCGCCGTCTTCCTTTATATAGGAGAGACCGGTCACGCGCGAAAGGTCCACCAGCAGCGCCGGCGATGCCAGGCGCAGCTTCATGGCGGGCAGCAGGCTGTGTCCGCCGGCGAGCAGCTTGGCGTCCTCGCGCGAGGCCAGCAACGCGAGCACTTCGTTGAGTTCGCGTGGCGATTCGTAGTCGAAGCTGGCGGGGATCATGCGCGTCTCCCTGGCTTCTTCGTGCTCTTGGAAGCAGCGGCGGCCGACTTCGCGGTCGCCGAGGTTTCGTGGCCGGGCTTGCTGTGCGCGTCGTGGACGGCGCGCCATACGCGCTCCGGCTTGAGCGGCATATCGATGTGCCGAACGCCGAAGGGCGTGAGCGCGTCGCAAACCGCATTGACCACAGCCGGCGTGCAGCCGATGGTGCCCGCTTCGCCCACCCCCTTCACGCCCATGGGATTTACCGGCGATGGCGTGCAGGTGCGGGACAGCGTTAGGTCGGGGATGTCGGGCGCCCGCGGGAGCGCGTAATCCATCAGCGTGCCGGTGACCAGTTGCCCATCGCTGTTGTAGATCACTTCCTCGTAGAGCGCCTGCGCCATGCCCTGGACGATGCCGCCGTGGACCTGGCCTTCGACCAGCATGGGATTGATCACGTTGCCGCAGTCATCCACCGCTACGTACTTGTCGAACTTGATTTCGCCGGTTTCGACGTCCACCTCGCACGAGATCACGTGCGCGCCGAAGGGGAAGGTGAAATTGGAGGGCTCGAAGAAGTGTGTCGCCTCCAGCCCCGGTTCGATACCGGCGGGCAGAGACTTGGCGGAATAGGCGGCGCCGACGACTTCGCCGAATGCCAAAGATTTCTTGTTGCCCTTCGCGCCAACGCGGCCGTCGTGAAATTCCATCTGCTCGGGTTTGGCGCCCAGCAGGTGCGCCGCGATGGCGGCCATCTTCTTCACCAGTTTTTCGGTGGCGATGAATAGGGCCGTGCCGCCGACAGCGGTGCCGCGGCTTCCGAAAGTGCCAATGCCGTAGGGCACGATCGCGGTATCGCCGTGAATCACGTTGACGTCGTCAGGCGTGATGCCCAGCAGGTCGGCGATCATTTGCGCAAACGTGGTCTCCTGGCCTTGTCCGTGTGGCGAAGCGCCGGTAAGCGCCGTCACCTTCCCGGTTGGCTCGATGCGGACGGTTCCGCTCTCCCATCCTCCCGCCGGCATCGCGGCCGATGGGCCCATGGCACAAATTTCTACGTAGGTGGACAGGCCGATGCCGTAATACTTGCCTTGCTTCCAGCCGGCTTTTTGCCGTGCGCGCAGCTTTTCGTATCCCGAAAGTTCGAGTGCCTGTTTCAGGCTGCGCTGGTAGTTGCCCGAGTCGTAGGTGACCCCGGTCGAGGCGCTGAAAGGAAATTCCGTCGGCCTGGGAAAATTGCGCCGCCGGATTTCCGCCGTGTCCATGTTCAATTCGCGCGCGGCCACATCGATAATTCGCTCGATCAGGTAAGTTGCTTCCGGGCGTCCGGCGCCGCGGTAAGCATCGGTGGACATCTTGTTGGTGAAGACCCCGAGCACCTCGAACTCGATGGCGGGAATCTTGTAGCAGCCGGTGCTCATCAGGCCGGTGAGCGTGGCAATGATGGGCGTCAGCAGCTGGTGATAAGCGCCCAGGTCGGCAAGCACGCGCGTGCGCATGCCGAGAATCGTGCCGTCCTTTTTCAGCGCCAGCTCGACATCATTGATCTGGTCGCGGCCGTGGATGGTGGCGGCGATGTTTTCGCGCCGCGTCTCGATCCATTTCACCGGCTTGCCCAGCTTCATCGCCAGCCACGGCACCACCGCTTCCTCGCCGTACACGTTCAGCTTGCTGCCGAAGCCGCCGCCCACCTCGGGAGCAATCACGCGCACCGAAGTTTCCGGCAAGCCCAGCATGACTGAGATCTGCGTGCGAAGCAGGTGCGGAATTTGCGTGGACGACCAGACGGTCAGCTGCTTTTCTCCGGGCAGGTACTGCGCAACCACGCCTCGGGTCTCCATCGCGATGGGAGCGAGCCGCTGGTTCACCAGGCGCTGCTTGACCACGCGATCGGCGCGCTTAAATGCCGCCGCAACATCGCCCGCCGTGATGACGTGAGTGAACGCGAGATTGGTCTTGAACTGGTCATGAACCAGCGCCGCCGGGGAGGCCAGGGCCTTCTCCAGGTCAACCACGGCGGGCAGCGTCTCGTACTCGATGTTGACCAGGTCGGCGGCGTCGCGCGCGGCGTAAGGGCTCTCGGCAACGATGGCCGCAACCGGTTCGCCGACGTAGCGCACCTGGTCCTTGGCCAGCACGTAATGATTGGGGATTTTCAGTCCTGGCAAGGTGCCGGCGCAGGGTACGCAGCCGATGCCCGCGACCTCGGAGTGTGTGACCACCATCACCACCCCGGGTGCGGTGCGCGCGGCCTCCACATCGACCGAAACGATCCGGGCATTGGCGTGCGGCGAGCGCACGAAGACGCAATGCAGAAGATCGGGCAAGCGGAGGTCGCCGACGTAGTGGCTGATCCCCTGGATCAGGCGAGGGTCTTCCTTGCGCTTGAAACGCTGCCCGCTCCATTTTCCGTCGGCAACTGCCGCGCCGCTGCCTCGTCCCGGAGCTGCTTTGCCGTTCGGCTTGGATCGAGTCGCCATGGCCGTGTCCTACTCTTTGCCCGCGGCGGCGGCCGAGCGCCGCGTCTTCTTGCGGGAGGCGGACCGCACCGCGCTCACGATGTTCTGGTAGCCCGTGCAGCGGCACAGGTTGCCGCTGATCCCCTCGCGAATCTCCGCGTCGCTGGGAGCGGCATTGCGCGCCAGCAGATCGTTAGCGCACATGATCATTCCCGGCGTGCAGAAGCCGCATTGCAGCGCGTGCTCTTCCCAAAAACTCTCCTGCAGAGGATGAAGGCCCTGCGCGGCCAGCGCTTCGATGGTCGTAACTGCATGGCCATCCGCCTGAACCGCGAGCACCGTACACGATTTCACTGCGTGGCCATCGAGCAGTACCGTGCAGGCGCCGCACAGAGACGTCTCGCATCCGATGTGCGTACCGGTGAGCCCGGTGACTTCGCGCAAAAACTGCACCAGCAGCATGCGCGGCTCAACCTGGGCGCGGCGCTCCACGCCGTTGACAATGATTTCCACGGATCTCATCAGGCCCCCCACAGGCTGGCCGGGCGAATGGCTTCGCTCGTTGGGCGGCAACGATAGCAGACTCAGAGGGTTGAGTACAAGCCAGTCAGGCCACTGGTGCGTTGTTCATCGCGACGTCAACGCAACCAGGGCGGCTGCCCGTGCCCGGCTTCGTAGGCGGTAATTTCCGCCTCGTGCTGCAAGGTGAGGCCGATGTCGTCCAGGCCTTCGAGCAGACAGTGCCGGCGGAAATCGTCGATGTCGAACGCCGCCGAAAAGCCCTGCTCATCCGAGACCCGGCGAAGCTCGAGGTCGATGGTCAGATGATGGGGAGCGCGATCCTGTGCGCGCCGCATCAGTTCCGCAACTTGTGTTTCCGGAAGAGTGATGGTCAGCAGTCCGTTCTTAAAGCAGTTGGTGGCAAAGATATCGGCAAACGAGGGAGCGATGATGGCGCGAAAGCCGTAATCCGCCAGCGCCCACGGAGCATGCTCGCGCGAGGAGCCGCAACCGAAATTGGCGCCTGCGATCAGGATGCTGGCATTCGCGTAACGCGCATCATTCAAAACGAACGAAGGATTCGGACTGCCATTGGGCAACAGGCGCCAGTCGTAAAACAGGAATTCGCCAAAGCCGGTGCGCTCGATGCGCTTGAGAAATTGCTTGGGGATGATCTGGTCAGTGTCAACGTTGACCCGATCCAGCGGCACGGTGACGCCAGTATGTTGGCGAAATGGTTCCACTGCTTCCCTCGTCGGCTCAAGCCGCATATCAAGTTTCAGACCGCGACCGCAACCTCGCGGAACTTCCATTCGCGAATGTCCACGAAGTGTCCGGCGATGGCTGCGGCAGCGGCCATTTCCGGGCTTACCAGGTGGGTGCGCCCGCCGCGTCCCTGGCGGCCTTCAAAGTTGCGATTGCTGGTGGAGGCGCAGCGCTCGCCGGGCTGCAGCACGTCAGGATTCATGCCCAGACACATGGAGCAGCCGGCCTCCCGCCACTCGAAGCCGGCTTGGCGGAAGATGGCGTCCAGGCCCTCGGCTTCCGCGGCAGACTTCACCGCCTGCGAGCCGGGAACAACGAGCGCGTGCACCTTGGGATGAATGCGGTAGCCGCGGATCACGCGCGCGGCCGCGCGTAGATCATCGAGGCGCGAATTCGTGCACGACCCGATGAAAACGCGGTCAATGGCAATGTCCTGGATATGCGTCCCGGGCTGCAGCGCCATGTATTCCAGGGCACGTTCCCATGCCCTCCGTTCGGCGTCGCTTTTCGCGGCCGATAACGCGGGCACACGCTCGGTGACGGAGGTCACCATGCCCGGGTTTGTCCCCCAGGTGACGAAAGGAGCCAGCGTTGTGGCATCGATATCAACCGTCGTATCAAACACGGCGCCGTCATCGCTGGGGAGGGTGCGCCAGTAATCGATCGCCTTCGCGATGTCGGGACCCGGGGGAGCGAAACGGCGTCCGCGTATCCACGCAAAGGTGGTTGCATCGGGTGCGACCATCCCGGCGCGGGCGCCCGACTCAATGCTCATGTTGCAGAGCGTCATTCGTTCGGGCATCGAGAGCGCAGCGACGGCTTCGCCGTCGTACTCGACCACATGCCCGCTGGCGCCGCCGGTACCGATCTGGCCGATGATGCCCAAGGCAAGGTCTTTCGCGGTGACGCCCGGCCCTAATCGACCGTGGGTGCGGATTGCCATCGTGCGCGGCTTCTGCTGAGGCAGAGTTTGGGTGGCCAGCACGTGCTCGACTTCCGAAGTACCGATGCCGAAAGCCAGCGCGCCGAATGCGCCGTGAGTGCTGGTGTGACTGTCCCCGCACACGATCGTCATGCCCGGCTGCGTCGCCCCCAGTTCCGGGCCGATGACGTGCACGATTCCCTGCTCCGGCGCGTCGATGTCGAAAAGCCGGATGCCGAATTCGGCACAATTCTTGCGCAGCGCTTCCACCTGCCGCGCGGCAACCAGATCCGAAATCACATTGCGCGGCGATGTAGTGGGAACGTTGTGGTCCACGGTGGCGAGAATGCGCTCCGGGCGGCGGACGCGGCGTCCGGCGGCGCGCAAGCCGTCGAATGCCTGCGGCGATGTGACCTCGTGCACCAGGTGAAGATCGATGTACAGCAGCGCCGGCTCGCCGGCCGGTTCGCGCACAACGTGCCGGCTCCAAATCTTGTCGAACATGGTGCGGGGTGCTGTCACATTACACCGCGTGGTAGGCGTGCCGCCGGTCGGCAATTCCTGAGAGCGCTTCCACGACGGCGGCGCCCATCTGTTCGGTAGTGACCGGCTGCGTGCGCTGGTCGCGGACCAGGTCGGCGGTTCGATAACCGCGGTCCAAGACTTCGGCAATGGCGGACTCGACGTCGCGCGCTTCCTGCTCCATGCCGCCGGCGTAGCGCAGAAGGAGGGCGGCGGTGGCGATCGCGCCCAGTGGATTCGCGATACCGCGGCCGGCAATGTCGGGCGCCGAGCCGTGAACCGGCTCGAACAGGCCAACCTTGCCGCCGATGCTGGCCGACGCCAGCATGCCGAGCGAGCCGCTGATCACGGCCGATTCGTCGGAAAGTATGTCGCCGAACAGGTTTTCCGTCAGGATCACATCGAAGCGTGACGGGTTGGTGACCAGGTGCATGGCGCAGGCGTCCACGTACATGTGGTCGAGCGCAATCTCGGGAAATTCTCTGCCCACGCGGGTCACAACCTTGCGCCAGAGCTGCGAGGTTTCCAGCACGTTCGCCTTGTCCACTGAGGTCACCTTGCGGCGCCGGGTTCGGGCCTGCTGGAATGCGATCCGCGCGATGCGCTCGATCTCCTCGCTCGAGTAGCGCATGGTATTCAACGCGGCGGTGTCGGACGTGAAGCCCCGCGGCTCGCCGAAGTAGAGCCCGCCGAGGAGCTCGCGGACCACCAGGATATCGGCGCCGCGCACGACGGTGGCGCGGAGCGGCGAGCAGTCTTCAATGGCGCGATAGGAAGCCGACGGACGCAGGTTGGCAAATGCGCCCAGCTCGCGGCGGAGCGCGAGCAGACCGGATTCCGGCTTGCGGTCGGGAGGCAGCGAATCAAATTCCGGTCCCCCGACCGCGCCCAGCAGCACCGCTTCGCTGCCCAGGCACGCAGTGAGTGTTGAGGGGGGTAGGGGAAAACCGGTTTCGCGGATCGCCGCGCCGCCGATCGGCTCGGAACGGAATTGAAAATCGTAGCCGTGCATTTCGGCGATCGCGCGCAGGACGCGCACCGCCTCGCGGGTCACCTCGACGCCAATTCCATCTCCGGGAAGAACCGTGATGCTGAGCTTGGTCCGCATTAGTCCCCAAAGGCCTGTGCAGCGCCTGCGATGGGCGGCGAAGGACGGACACCTCGCCGTGGCAGGAGGGCGATCAAGTCGCGGTCGTAAATATTTTTCTTGCGGTCGGCCAGTTCCGTGAATCGCTGGTACACCGAATCCAGTTCGGCGCCGGCGATCGGATGGCCGAGTTCGGCGTAGCGGCGTGCCAGCGCGTGCCGTCCGGAATGCTTGCCGAGCACGATGCGGTTCGACGGCAGGCCTACCGATTCCGGCGTCATGATCTCGTAGCAGAGCGGATTGCTCAGCACCCCATGCTGGTGAATGCCGGCTTCATGTGCGAAAGCGTTGCAGCCCACCACCGCCTTGTTGGGTTGGACCGGGAAGCCGAGAATGGAGGAGAGCGCCTGGCTCGCCGGGCAAATCTGCTCGCTGCGAATGCCGGTGCTGTACGGGAGGCGGTCGGCGCGGACGCGCAGCGCCATCACGATCTCTTCCAGCGCGGCATTGCCCGCGCGCTCGCCGATGCCGTTTACCGTGCACTCCACCTGCCGAGCCCCGGCTTCTACCGCGGCCAGGCTGTTGGCCACCGCTAACCCGAGGTCGTTGTGACAGTGGACTGAGATAATCGCCTTCTCAATACCGGGCACGCGCTCGCGAATCGTGCTGATCAGCCGCGAGAATTCGCTCGGCACGGTGTAGCCCACGGTGTCGGGAATGTTGAGCGTGGTCGCGCCCGCCTCGATCACGCCCTCCAGTACGGAACACAGGAACTCCGGATCGGAACGGGTGGCATCCTCGGGTGAGAATTCCACGTCGTC
>DASSIZ010000048.1 GCA_035691485.1 Terriglobales bacterium | reverse complement strand
GGGCTTGCCCGCCAGGGCGTATTGAGCCAGCAGCAACTCGATCTTGCCAAGGCAAATTACGATTCGGCGGTGGCGGCCGTTTCCGCCGCCGACGCGCAAGTGACGCAGGCCGTCGCCCAGGTTGCGCAGCGCAAGGCTGCGGTCGAGGTCGCGCAAACCAATCTCGATCACACTTACATTTACGCGCCGATCGACGGCACCGTGGTCAATCGCGCCATCGACGTCGGCCAGACCGTGGCCGCCTCGCTGCAGGCCCCGACGCTGTTCACCATCGCCCAAGACCTCACCAAAATGCAGGTGTATACCAAGACCGACGAGAGCGACGTGGGGCAGATCCGCGTCGGCCAGAAAGTGTCGTTCAAGGTGGACGCTTTCCCGCGCGAGACCTTTAATGGAATGGTGTCGCAGATTCGCATGAACCCGACCACGGTGCAGAACGTGGTGACCTACGACACGATCATAGATTTCGACAATCCCGAGCTCAAACTTTTCCCGGGCATGACCGCCTATGTCACCATCCCGGTGGCAAGCGCGCATGACGTCGAGAAAGTTCCCAACGGCGCGCTGCGATATACGCCGGACATGAAACCCGACGAGCTTCGTGCCGTTCTGAAGGAAAACGGTATTGAGGCCGCTGGTGGACGCCGGCGAACCGAAACCAACGGCCAGGCGGCGGGCATTCAAGGCCAGGCTCCCGCTCAAACCGGCACACGGCCGCAGCCGAGCGGTCCCCAGGGCGCTCAGCGTATGAGTGGCAGCGGCGCGAATCGCGCGGGCCAGGGCGGCGAAATGCCCGGTGGTGGGGTCAAAATGCGGGAGAACGCTCCCGCCGACATCGGCATTGTCTGGAAGCAATTGCCGGACAAGACGCTGAAGCCGGTGCAGGTGCGCACCGGCATCACCGACCACACCGTCACTGAAGTGGTGCAAGTGCTGCATGGTGATCTTAAGGAAGGAGACGAGGTCATCATCGGCGCCAGCAAGAACGCCGCGCGGGGCGGCGCCGCTCCCGGCATGGGGGGCCGGCCCCCGGGACGGTGATCTTCGCAAGTCCGGTAAAGTCTAGAGTGACGCTTTAAGTTTCCGTGGAAACCACTGCCCAATCATCGACATCGAAGACGCCAAAAATGCCGGCAGCGGCCCCCGTCATTCACGTTGAGGATGTGCACAAGTACTACGACCTGGGCGAAGCGCGGGTGCACGCCCTGCGCGGCGTTTCAGTGGACATCGCTGCCGGCGAGTTCGTCGCCGTCATGGGCGCCAGCGGGGGCGGCAAGTCCACGTTCATGAACATCCTCGGCTGCCTCGACCGGCCCAGCAGCGGCCGCTATTTACTGGAGGGCACCGACGTCTCCAGCTTCAGCAAGCGCGAGCTGGCCGCCATCCGCAACCGCCAGATCGGTTTTGTCTTCCAGGGATTCAATCTGCTGTCGCGCACCACGGCGATGGAAAACGTCGAGTTGCCGACTCACTACGCCCGCATCCCGCGCGAGGAAGGCACGCGCCGCGCGCTCGCCGCCCTGGCCCAGGTGGGACTTTCCGACCGAGCTGACCACTTTCCCTCGCAGCTCTCCGGCGGACAGCAGCAGCGCGTCGCGATTGCGCGGGCACTGGTCAATCAGCCCACCATACTGCTCGCCGACGAGCCCACCGGCAATCTCGATAGCCGCACCGCGGTGGAGATCATGGACATCTTCCAGCGTCTGAACGAAGAGCGCGGCCTGACCATCGTGCTGGTGACGCACGAACCTGACATCGCCCAATTTGCCAAGCGCAATCTGGTCTTCCGCGACGGCAAGATCCGGCGTGATGAAGTGCTCTCCAACCGTCCCCGGGCGGGCGAAGTGCTGCAACACATGCCCGTGCTGGAAGACTAGAAGTTGTCTCACCAACAATCTAACCGCAATAGCATTGTTAACCTCAGGGGCTAAAGCCCGCATTGCGGCACGGCTGAATCCGTGCCCTTCCCTAAACCATGGTAGTTGCGCGCGAGCAAACACCGTGCTTCTTGTGTGCGCCGCCGTCTGCCATGGCCATGGGCCTTTCGGCTTATTGACAGAGTTCCTGGCCGGCAACATACTTTGACCGCTTCCTCCAAAGCTGATGAATGCTGGGAATTATGAGATTTGCCGCCAGGCTATCCCTGCCTTTCTTCGTTCTTATTTTTTCGACTTCGTTTGCCCTCGCCCAGGGCGCCAAGATTTCGGCCGATAATCCGTCGGAAAGCCAGCGTGATCGCCCGCGAGAGCGCGCCCGTTGGTTTATGCGCGGGCGGACGGTGGACGGCAAGCCGGGGGCCGAGCAGCTGCATCACGCCTATGACCAGAAGCTGAACAACCGGCGCATGCGGGCGCTCCCGCAAGCCCGAATCACGCAAAGCGCCAGCGGCACGAGCGCAGCCGCACCGCGTCCGGAATTTGTGACGGCCCCGGCCGGCAGTCCGCCCTGGAATTTTCTGGGCCCTGCGCCGACTGCCAGCGGGGCGTTCAACGATAACCAGCAGAATTACGGACCCGTGGTCGGCCGCGTCACCGCCGTCGTCGTAGACCAAGGCGATACCTCCGGAAACACCGTCTATATCGGCGGCGCGTCCGGCGGTGTTTGGAAGACCACCAATGCGGTAAGCGCGCCACGCGCCTGCGATGCCAAGGGTGTTTGCACTGCGCCTGTCACATGGACGCCGCTTACCGACGGCCAGGCGACGCTTACCGTCGGTTCCATCGCCATTCAGCCCGGCAACAGCAGCCTGGTCCTGGTTGGGACCGGCGAAGCGAACAATGCAGCAGACTCGTACTACGGGCTTGGCATCCTGCGCTCGACCGACGCTGGGAACAGCTGGTCTCTGATCAGCAGCGCGACCTGTCCCACATCGAACCCGGCCTGCCCCGCGTCGGGCACCGTGTCCTTCCACGGCTTGGGGTTTACCCGGATCGCCTTTAGCAGCGACAATCCGATGATTGTGGTGGCGACAGCGGCAGCGGCAAGCGCCGGCATTGGTGTCGGCGCCGAGACTGCGGACAGCAGTTGCCCTTCGTCGGCTCCATCCTGTCCGCGGGGCATTTACTACTCCACGGATGCCGGCCTGACCTGGACGCGCGCCAGCGTTTTGGATGGAACCGCGGCGCCTGACCCCGGCTCCGCCAATTCCGTTCTCTACAATTCTGTCGAGAAAAAGTTTTACGCCAACATCCGGTATCACGGTTTTTATGCTTCCGCCGACGGCGCCAATTGGACGCGGCTCGCAAATCAGCCCTCCGGCGTCTCCCTGGCCAACTGCCCAACCTCCCCGTTCAGCCGTTCCTGCCCGCTGTACCGCGCGGAAATGGCGATCGTGCCCGGCCGCGATGAGATGTACGTCTGGTTCTACAGCTCCACTGGCAGCGACCAGGGTATCTTTCAAACCCAGGATGGGGGTCAAAGCTGGACCCAAATTTCGACGATCGGCATCGATAGCTGTGGAGACTCCGCGGGCTGCGGTAACGGTACGGCGGGGCAGGGCACCTACAACCTCACACTTGCGGCCGTTCCCAACGGAGGAGCCACCGATCTTTATGCCGGCGGGGTTAACGAGTACAAGTGCACGCTGAATCCCGTCAGCAATCCGACGTGCGCGGCATCGCCATTTCTCAACCTCACGCACGTGTACGGCTGCTCGCCCGCCGGCATCATCGCCCATGTTCACCCCGATGAGCATGGAGTCGATTTCCTTGGAAATGACGTGACCGGCGCATTTTTTGCAGGGCATCCCAGCTTCAGCCCGCCTGTTTTTTTCGGCAATGACGGCGGCATCTACCGCGTGCAGCAGAGTTCATCGCTTGCCAGCGGGAACTGCCCGGCGTCTGGAACGCCGCCCAGCCCATTTGACAACCTGAATTCGTCGGCTGGGTTTTCCATGATCCAGTTTGTAGGCTTCTCCCACGCCGCCGCAGATTCGACCACCCTGGTCGGAGGTACGCAGGACAACGGCTCGCCCGCCGTAAGTAGCGCCTCGCCATCCAGCGGAAACTGGTTGTCGGTCAACAACGGTGATGGCGGCTTCACCGCCATCAATCCGTTCAACGCGAGCGAATGGTTCACCTCGAATCCGGCGCCGCTGACTTCGGGCGGCGGGATTCAGCGCTGCGCAACGGGCGCGTCGTGCACCTATCAGGGCTTCGTATCGGCTGTTACCCAGGACAAAATTGGCGGCGACGATTCTTCCTTCTACACTTTCTACACCCTTGACCCGCAGTCCTCCGGGCGCATGCTGGTGGCGTCCTGCCGGGTTTGGCGCGGCAACAGCGACGGCAGCGGCAGCGACTGGTCGGTCGCAAATTCCGGAGGCGTCCCGCTCAGCCAGAATTTTGATACCGGCATTACTGGAGCGGGCGCGACCTGCTCCGCCAGCACGCCATACTTTGTGAATACGATCGCAGCCGGCGGCCCCTGCAATGGAACTTGCGATCCCGGCATCACCCCCGCTTCCGGCACGGGCGGCGGCTCGCAAGTGGTTTGGGGGGGCATGGAAGGGATTGCCGACACCGCCAGCGCATCCGGCGTCTGCCCCAACAATCTGCCGTGCGGCGGCCAAGTCTGGGTGACGACGCAGGCCGATCTGGACATCAGCACCCATCCGAATAAATGGACCGAAGTCAGCGGCCTGGGCATCGGCTCCACTCCCGCGACGTCAGCCGCATGCACATCGACGCCGTCTGTTTGCAACATCAATCCGAAGCACTACACGGTCTCCGGCATCGCGCTCGACCCAAAGGACGCTTCGGGGCAAACCGCATATGTTACGGTGATGGGGTTCGGCGTCGGCCACGTCTTTAAGACCACGAACGGCGGCGCCACCTGGGCCAAGCTCGATGGTGACCCAAATTCGACCGGTCTTCCTGACGCGCCCGCCGACGCGGTGGTTGCCGACCCCAACGTTGCCAACCTGGTTTATGTCGGTACCGACGTCGGCGTCTTCAGCTCCAAGGGTGACGGTACCTGGACCGAACTTGGCCCCGCTTCGGGAGCAGGCTCGCTGCCCAACGTCGTCATCACGCAGCTGAAGATCTACAACAATCCCAGCGACCCCACGCCGCTCCGCCTGCGCGCTTCCACCTACGGACGGGGAGTTTGGGAGATTCCGATCAGCCCGGTGCCGGGTTACAGCATGACCGTTTCCAACCCGGTGCTGTTCTCGTTCTCGGGTCAGACTGCCACCTACAACGGCGCCATCACCACGTTCAACGGTTACTCTGATTCCATCAACATCACATGCACGGGAACTCTGCCCTCGACGTGTCCGAACTCCGGGAGTCCGGTGGTTGTGACAGCTCCAGCGACGAACGGCAATTTCAGCGTGACCGCGGGCAACGGCGCCGTCGGCGACTTCAGTTTCAAGCTCACCGCCGTAGGCAGCGACCCCAAAGGCCTGACACAGCAATCCGCGGTCATTCTGCACTCGGTCGATTTCAGCCTCGGCTCTGTCCCATCGTCTACGGTGGGCCAAGGCGATGCTGCCGACGTCGGTTTCAGCGTGAGCCCACTCGGTCAGTTCACCGGTGACATCACCCTCAGTTGTCCGTCGGGACTGCCCGCCGGCACCGCATGCACCTTCTCGCCCGCGGTCGTGAGCCTTACGCCGGGGGCATCGGCAATGGTGCGTCTGACCATTCCGACCGCGTCTTCAACTATTACCGGCAATTACACGGTGACCATTCGCGGAACCTCCACCATTGGTTCGGCGTCGCAGTTGCACTCTACGACGATGGCGCTCACTGTCAGTAGCGCATCCGCGCAGGCTTTTCAAATCTCGGCCGGCACCGCGTCGCCAGCCACACTCAAAGCAAGCCAGACGGTCACCGTGCCGCTCAGCATCAGTTCGCAAGGCTCCTATGCGGGAACGCTCGCACTCAGCTGCGTGCTGCCGGCTTCCGCCGGCTCTTCGTGCAATTTATCGCCGTCCAGCGTGACCCTCACGACCGGACAAACCATGCCTTCCACGCTGACGGTTAACACCACCGGCGCTGCCGCGGGAGTCCAGACCGTGACCGCCAATGCGCTTGACGTCAGCACCGCAGCCAGTGCCTCCACCACGGTCAGTTACTCCGTCATGGACTACTCCGTCGCGCTCGGCGTCCCGTCGCCGGTTGTCCCTTTCAACTCGACGACCGCCAGCATCACGGTCACGGCGCAGAACGGATACACCGGAAAGGTGAACATTGTCAGTTGCAATGTTGTGCCTGCTCCCCTGACCTGCTCCCCGGCTGCCAGCTCGCTTGACCTGACGACGGCTTCATCTGCTTCGACCAACGTCACCATTACGGCCCCGGCCAATACGCCCGCGGGAACATACACGGTGACGGTCAACACCAACGACGCTTCCCTCACCTCGCTCACCCATGCGCAGAGCGCGAACGTTACAGTGCAGGATTTCGGCACTCCGACGATCTGCAACAGCAACGCCAGCGGCTGCAGCTCGAGTGCGATTGTGACGGCCGGCAGCAGCGCCAAGTTCAATATCTCGGTGGCGGGCCTGGGTGGCTTCAACGGCGCCGTCAGCCTCTCCTGCACCAGCGGCGTACCGGCGCTCGCGACGTGTTCGTTCTCCGTCGATCCGGTCAACCCCGGCGGTTCCAGCACGCTGACGATTTCGACCACGGCGCCCAGCGTCGCCCAGCTGCAGCCGCCTGCCACCCGCCGCCCGGCTCCGCTCTATGCGCTCTGGCTTACCATGCCCGGCATCTTTGGAATAGGAATTGTCGGAAACGGTATGCGGCCGAGAGCGCGCCGCGGAAGAACTCTCTCCGTGACCGGGCTGGTCCTGCTGTTGGGAATCCTGCTCTCCCTGGCGGCTTGTGGCGGAGGCGGCGGCGGAAGCACCACGACGCCGCCGATACCGAAAGCAGGCACGCCCGCCGGCACTTACACCATCGTCGTCACCGGCAGCTCCGGCAGCGGCCCGACGGCCATCTCCCACAGCGCTAATATCACTTTGACGGTGAACTAACGGCGTTCGCTCATTCCGATGGACCGTGAGAATTCGCTTTCGGCGGCCGCTGGCGGAAGGGTGAAGTAAAACGTCGCGCCGCGTTCGACCGCGCCCTCGGCCCAAACCTCGCCGCCGTGGCGCTGCACGATGCGTTGCACCGTCGCCAGGCCGACGCCGGTACCGGGAAATTGCGACGATGCATGCAGCCGCTGGAACGGCTTGAACAGGTGCGACGCGCTCGCCGGATCGAAGCCGGCGCCGTCGTCTCTGATGAAGACTGCCAGTCCGGGGCCATGCTCGACGCATCCGAACTCGATCCTGGCCCGCTCGTGTCCCGAAGTGTACTTCCACGAATTGCGCAGCAGATTCTCCAGCAGGATCCGCAACAGCCGCGCGTCTGCCTGTACCGGGTTGCAATGGCCAACGATGAACTCAACGTTCCGTTCCGGATCGCTGCGCCTAATCTCGTAGGCGATCCGCGACACCAGCGTCGAGATGTCCGCCGCAGCCCTGACTTGCACCTTAATCAAGTCGGCCTACGCAGATGTACGAATCCCGGCGCTTACCATGTAAAGTACCTCAGTACCTCAGTGCGACAGTTGCCTGGAGTGGGCGTCGGGAGCTTTCACTCAGCTACTTAAGTACTCGGCACTAGGTACGCCCGTTGAGCCATGCCTGAAGACCGCTTCGACCTCGTCATTATCGGCGGCGGAATCGTCGGGCTCGCCACTGCGCTGGAAGTTACGCGCCGTTTCCCTGCCCTCCGACTCGCCGTGCTGGAGAAGGAAACCTCGGTCGCGGCACACCAGAGCGGCCACAACAGTGGCGTCATCCATTCCGGCCTCTACTATCGCCCGGGCTCTCAGAAGGCGAAGCTGTGCGTCGAAGGCGCCGCCGCCATGATTGCCTTCTGCCGCGAGCACGGCATCGCGCACGAGGTCTGCGGCAAAGTTGTCGTTGCCACGCGGGAGCGAGAACTTGCTGGGCTGGAAGAACTCGAGCGCCGCGGCAAGACGAATGGCGTTGCCGGCCTCGAAATGGTCGGTCCCGAGCGCCTGCGCGAACTGGAACCGCACGCGGCAGGGATCCGAGCCCTGCTCGTGCCCGCCACGGGAATCACGGACTACGCCGCTGTCACCCGCAAGTATGCGGAGCTGGTCACAGCGCAGAATGGGATGGTGCTGACGGGAACCGAAGTGGTGGGAATCGCGCGCAATCACGGAGAGGTTGTGATCGAGACCACGCGCGGCAACTACAAGGCGGGCTTCCTGGTCAACTGCGCAGGACTCTACAGCGACCGGATTGCTCGGATGGCAGGCGCGGAAACGGGCGTGCGGATCGTGCCCTTCCGCGGGGAGTACTACGAGATCGCAACGAGCAGGCGAAACCTGGTGCGGGGGCTTGTTTATCCCGTCCCGGATCCAGACTTGCCGTTCCTCGGCGTTCACTTGACGCGCCGGGTGGACGGCAGCATTGAAGCTGGGCCGAACGCGGTTCTAGCTTTGCGTCGAGAGGGATATCGCAAGACCGACATCAGCGTCTGGGAGCTTGCGGACACCGTGGCGTTCCCCGGGTTCTGGCGCATGGCGCGAAGATGGTGGCGAGTTGGCCTTGGGGAGTACTATCGCTCGCTCAGCAAGAACGCATTCCTGAAGGCGCTGCAGCGACTGGTTCCGGAACTTCGGTCCGCCGATCTCACTCGCGGCGGCAGCGGGGTGCGGGCCCAAGCCGTGGACCGCAGCGGCAAACTCATCGACGATTTCCGGTTCGCCGCCAGTGATCGCGCCGTGCACGTGCTCAATGTGCCGTCGCCGGCGGCCACGGCCTCGCTAGTCATTGGGCGCGAGATCGTCGACATGGCAACGCCTGGATTGAAGACAGTCCTTTGAGGCGGAAAAAAGCCGATCCGCTGCCTCAGTAACCGGAAGGCTGGTCGCGTGGGGGCCCATTCGGACTAAGCGGGTTGTACAGCCCGAGCTTGGTCAGGCGCAAGTTGGCGCGGGAGCAGATGGAGTGGAAATCGTTCTCCGGCACGGGAACGGGCTCCTCCTCCGGAATGACCACTTCGCGCACCTGGTGCTTGTCGGCGAGACGAGCGAGGTCGTCAACGCGGCCGAGGACCTTGGTTCCCCACACCCGCCGGCCCAGGTCTCCGCCGCCGTTGTTGTCGATAAGTCCCACGCAGCGGATATTGTGAAGCGCGAGGTAGGAAAGGGCCGCGTGCGTAAGCTCCGAAGTGCCGACCAGGAACACGCGCCGTTGGTCGAGATCGCGCGGGGTAAGGGCCTGCACAAGATCGCGAAAGCGGAAAAATGAGGAGCGTATCGCCGCCAGAAGCAGGAAGGAGAGCACTGCGTCCGCGGCAAATACCAGGCGGGAAAAGCCAGCGAAGTGATAAAAGCCGGTGAGCGCCAACACGGCGAGCAGTTCACCGGCCACCGTGGCTTCGAACAGACGATAGTAATCGTGCCGTGAGCCGCGCCACCAGGAGCGCCGGTACATGCCGAAGGCGGCCAGAACTACGAACTTGATGCCCAGCACAATCGGCCACGACTTCAGGAACGCAGCGGTTTCAGAAACCAAGCCGGGGCCGAACCGCAACAGGTAAACCGCGTAATAGGCAAGGGACACAGCGGCGGGATCGAGCACTACGGCAAGGATGTCGCGGCTGAAGACGCGGCGAACCAGACCGACAGGTTCATGCGATTGAGAGTGGTACTCCTCGTTGGGCTGAAACAAGTGGATGCCGAATACCAGCAGGAACAGGAACCAGGCGCCGATCAGGCCGAGCGCGTATGTGTAGGTAATGCGATGAAGCAGGAGAGCAACGCCGCCGGAAATGGCCGACAAACCATACAGCAGCACGACCGCACCGCGCTCATTCAGGCCAAGTCTCACCAGGCGGTGAGAACTGTGATCTGTTCCACCCTGACAGATTGGCTGGCCACGCATTCGCCGGGTCACGGAAACAAAAAAAGTGTCGAACAGGGGAATGGCGAAAACCAGCACTGGAACAAAGACGAATGCGGAAAGGCCCGACAGGTGCGTAACCTGGAGCAACGAGCAGCTACCCAGGAGAAAGCCGATGAACAGGCTGCCGGTATCTCCCATGAAAATCCGCGCCGGCTTGACGTTGAAAACGAGGAAGGCGGCGGTGGCCCCTCCGAAAACTGCGAGCAGCACGACCGACTGGACGAGGCCGGAATGAAAGTAGAAGACGGCAAGATAAAAGGAGGAAATCAGCGCGATGCCGGCGGATAAGCCATCCATGTTGTCGAGCAGGTTGATGGCATTGGTCATGCCAACAATCCACACGATGGTGACGATGAAATTGAACAGGAACTCCTGGCGAAGCGGGTAAACCACGCCGGAGGAAGCCAGGGCGGCAGCAGCGGCGATCTGCGCCAGCAATTTCATGCGCGGACGCAAGCCGTAAATGTCGTCGAGCAGACCGACCAGGAACATCAGGGATGAAAACCCGATGACGCGCCAAGCCACAGCGTTTCGGAAGGGCACGAACAGCGCTGCCACCAGGACAAAGCTGGCCCACAGCGGCACTCCGCCGAACAGGCAGGGGGCACCCCGATGCCAGCGGTCTTCCCGGGGACGCGCCACCCAGCCCTTCTTACGGCAGAGGTAGATGGTAATCGGCACCAGGCAAGCAGCACAGACAAATGCCAGTCCGAACGCACTCAGAATTTCAATGAATGTCTCCCAAAACCCACGCTGCGACCACAGCGTCTCTAACATCTAACGTCTCTCCAGAGTGCTCACTCGGCGGTAATGAGATTGGAAACCGCGGGTGCGCGAGCCGACTTACCGGCCAGCGGTTCGGCTACAGCTGCCACGATATCGGCCAAGGTTTTCGTTGGTCGGTATCCAATCAGCTGGTGAATCTTGGACAAGTCCGGGACCCGGCGCATCATGTCCTCGAAACCGCTGCCGTATGCCTCTTCATAGGACAGGAACTCGACTGCGGATTCGGAGCCGGTGACAACGGTGACGACTTCGGCCAATTCCGCAATGCTGACCTCCTCGTCGGAACCGATGTTAAAGATCTCGCCTTCCGCTTTGGGCTCCTCGACCAGCCGGACAAGCGCCTTGACAACATCGCCCACCCACCCGAAGCAGCGCGTCTGGGTGCCGTCACCGTAAACTGTGATCGGCAATCCGGACAGGGCCTGCTGGACGAAGCGCGGCAGTACCATCCCATAATGGCCGGTCTGCCGGGGACCCACAGTGTTAAACAGACGCACAATGACGACCGGAAGGTTGCGTTCGCGGTTATAGGCGATGGCCAGAAATTCATCGATGGCCTTAGAACAGGCGTAACTCCAGCGGCCGCGGACCGGGGGGCCCATCACCAGGTCGTCGTCTTCCTGAAACGGAATCTTGTTGGATTTGCCGTAGACTTCGGAGGTGGAAGTGATGAGAACTTTTCTCTTCTTCTTCGCCGCGGTTTCCAGGACCAACTCCGTTGCCCGGACGTTGGTGTTCAGTGTACGCACCGGGGATTCCACGATCAGGCGCACCCCGACGGCAGCCGCAAGGTGGAAAACGACGTCGCACTCGTCGACCAGCTCCGCCAGCAAGGAGCGATTCATCACCGTGTCGATGACATAGTGAAAATGAGGATTCGCCTTCAGGTGCCGAATATTGCTGATGGAACCGGTAGAAAGGTCATCCAGGATGGTTACGTCAAAGCCTTTGGCAATCAGCGCGTCGCAGAGATGAGAACCGATGAAGCCTGCGCCGCCAGTTATAAAAGCCCGCATCCAGTACTCCTTTTGCAGGAATCCCATGCAGCCATAACCGGCGCTGCGATTAATGTGCCTCAGCTTCGTGGGACGCGAAACTATTGAACCATAAATACATGCAGAAATTTGGTTATAACAGCTGCATCCTGCAAATTCAAGGTTTATACCTTAACGACCTTGGCACAACATGGTCAACACGTTCCAGAAGTGAATGAACTATAGATGCACTCAATCGGTTCTTTCGATGTTGGATTCGCCTTAACCATAATCTTATTTCGATGCAGGCAAAGAGGCAGGCATGCGGACCCGCGCGAATGCGGATCGATCTCACTGCTGTTGCGCCGCCAAGGCTTTCGACGAAGGTATTAAGGCTTTCGCTTGCGCCAGATCACGATAGAGGCACTCCAGATCGTCGGCCAGGCGCAAGTGAGAGAAGCGTTGCAAGACGAAGGCGCGGCCGGCGGCTCCCATAGAGGAACAAAGTTCAGCTTGGGAAATAAGAAACTGGACGGCGCGCGAAAGAACTTGAGGGTCTATCGGCGCCAGGATTCCGTTCTCGAAGATCTCAAATCCATCGGCATGCTTGCGTCCGGAACCCAAAACTAAGTCACGAACTCCGCCTACATCAGTGGCGACGAAAGCCTTGCCGGACGCCATTGCCTCCAGCAAAGCGACCGGCGTACCTTCATTGCGCGAGGTCAGCAGCACCAAGTCCAATTCCGCGTATACCGCCGGCATGTCTTGTCGGCAACCGAGCAGCTCGACCACCTGGCCGAGGCCCGCCTCCGCAATCCGCACTTGCAACGCGCTGCGGACGTCACCATCACCGACCAGAACGAAACGGGCTGCCGGACAAGAATTGTGGATGATGGCGGCAATGTCGATCATCATTTCCGGCTGCTTGATGGCGGTCAGACGGCCCACCCAGCCGATCAAGGGCCCGGAAGTGGCCCCTAGCGACGAGCGAAGGCCGCCGGCGTTCTTCGGGTGATGCAAGAACGTTTCCAGATCCAGCCCCAAGGGTAGCGTCAGGACCTTTTCGGCAGGCGCAATGCGATACAGCTCGACCAGGTCGTATCGTTGTGAATCGCTGATCGCGACGATGCAGTCGGTGTGACGGGCGAGGAACCGTTCGATCGCAATGAAGAAGCGGGTGAGCAGCGGGGAAAAATAGCCTTGAAAGACGTGCCCGTGGAAGGTGTGCACTCGCACCGGCACGCCCGTGATCATGGCGGCAACACGGCCCAGCGCGCCGGCTTTGGCGGTGTGAGTGTGAACAACGGTCGGCCGCTCGCGACGGAAGATGCGCACCAGCCGCCACAACGAAACCATGTCATTGAGAAAAGAAATGCGCCGCGACATGGTCGAGATACGGATCGGCTCGACCCCTTTTTCACTCGCCATGTAATCCATGCTGTTTTCGCCGGGAGCAACGTGGCCGGTCAGCAGCAGGGCGCGAAAGCCGCGGCTGCGAAACAGCTGGGTCATTAGAATTGCCTGAATGGCGGGTCCGCCGACATTTAGTCGTGCAATGACGCGGGCGATCGCAAACTTCGAGGGTTCGGGCACAGGCTAACTCTGGGCGGCGGCCCTGGCGGAGCCGGGGACGCGCGCGGAAGCGGTTGCGATGGCGCGCAGGTAGAACTCAACATGCGCGCGAACCATCGTGTCGATCGAAAAGCATTGAAGCGCACGCTGGCGTCCCTGTTCTCCCATCGAGGCGCGCAGTCCGGCATCCCCGGCCAACCTTGTAAGGGCAACTGCCAGCACATCGGGGGCGCACGCCGGAACCAGAATGCCGCTCACGCCGTCCACCACAGCTTCCATGTTCCCGCCTACCGCCGTCGCAATCACCGGCCTGCCGGAAGCCATCGCTTCCAAGACAACGTTGGAAAAGCCTTCCGTATCCGAGGCGCTGACGAAAACATCCAGCGCCGCGAACATCGTTTCCGGAGGTACCTCATTTTCAACGATGCGACAAACGCTTTGCAAGCCGAGGGTCGCGATGCGCCGGCGCACTGCGGCGAGAGTGCCGGAATCATTGCCTGCAAGGAAACTGCGAAGGTTGGGATTCGTCGTTGAGACCCGCGCGAACGCTTCGACAAAATCGAGGTGCCGCTTGCACGCGCGGAAATTCGCGATCATCCCGAACACCACGTTTTCCGCGGACCAGCCCATTTGCGAGCGCCAATCCCTCGCCCGCCCGGGATGGAACTTTTCAGTATCGACGCCGTTGTAGAGGGTAACGACACGGGCGGGCGAGCAGCCGTCGCGGCAAATATCTTCCGCGACCGCGTTGCTGTTGCCGACCTTCCAGTCGGCAGCGCGGGTCGCGAGCCGATCGAACAACGCGGCCGGACCGCGCGGACGATAGTGAGCGGAAAGAGAGCGGCGGGCGGCGATAATGACCGGAACGCCGGCCATCCTGGCGGCCGTTCCCGCAAGAATCGTAGGCGCGGGAAGAAATGCATGCAGCATCTCCGTGCGCCACAACCGGAAGCACCGGCGCATACGCCACACAGCGGTGAAAAAGGAGAGCGAGCGGCGCAACCAGCGGACATTCCCGCCGCTCGGCATGGCCAGGTCCAAGACGTGAACAACCAGCCCCGAGGCGCGTTGCGCGCGCCGGCCGTCGAGGAGAACCAGCGACGGCTCAAATCGCGACCGGTCGAGGCGCCGGAGCAATTCGAGCAGCTGGCGCTCGGCTCCCCCATCCTCGAGCGACGGTATTGCGTAGACGATTCTGATGGGTTGTGGCATCAGGAAGAGGACGGCTGCGAAAGCCTGTTGATACGGCGCTTCAACTTCAGCGCCGTACGATGTAGCACGGCATAAGCTGAATCGCCAAAGTTTTCCCTGCGGCTGCTGAAGGCAGCGACCACGGACTGAAAATCGCCTATGCGAGGGCGGAACCGCAGCACGTCGGAGGCAAAGCGCTTGAGGCGGCGATCCGTCCACGGATTCACGTGATAGCACACCGTCCAGACACCGAACGGCATCGAGCGGAAACGCCAGAACTGCTGCGGCACCCAGGTCAAGGCATGTATGTCGCGGTAAGGAGCGGTAGCGAAACCGTCGCTGATGAGCTGGATTCCAAGTTTCGCGAGGGCGCGCAGAGTTTCGCCGTCGAACGAATGAGCCGGTGCGACCCATACCTGCGGCTTCACATTTTCGCGGCGGAAGATCTCCAGCCCGGCTTGAAGTTTGCCGAATTGCTGGTCATAGGACAAGCCGGCGAACTCGCTGCGTGCCTGGATGCCCAACAAACCCGGATCGGCAGTCACGAAGGCGTGCTGATACCCGTGCATTCCGATTGTCCAGCCGCGGGCCTGCCAATCACGGACGCGATCCCAGAAGCGTTCGTCAGCAGGACCGGCTTGCAGCTTGGGGTCACGATTGTCCGGCACCACGGCCAGGATGGGAGCGATTCCCTGCTCGACGAGGATCGACTCGACCTGCTCCCACACCGGCCAATTCATGGTCGGACAGATGTCGTCGAAGCGCACCAGGTAGATGGCGGACATGACAATTCGTGTAGTTGGAGCAATGCTCCCGGGTGCTATGAAACGCACCGGGAGCTACCCTGGATCACTCGACAGGTGCTGACTGTCGAAAACGGAGCAGCAGCGCGCGCTCCTCGGGAGCAAGAAACACATACCAGGTGCTGGCGGCGAATATCGCACCCATGACACAGGCCAACGCTATGCGTGCCACCAGCGTTCCGGGCAGGGTGGCAAAGTAAAACGCCAGCAAAGCGAGCAGAGAACCCGCTGCCATTCTTGACGGCGCTCCGGCCGGAATCGGGACCATCCGAGCGGCAAAAACGAAGAGAAGAATTGCGTCGAGAGAAACGCGAGCGGTCCAGGCCACGGCCGCGCCGTCAATTCCATGCGAGCGGACCGCCCACCACAGGCCTGCGACGTACAGCGGAAATTCGATCATATGCAGCTTGGCGGTGACATCGGGGCGGCCCGCCGCCTGGATCAGCGCCAGCGGAACATGAGCAAGACAACTGACGAACACGCCCACCGCCAGCCAGCGCAGCACCAGGGTACTGTGAACCATGAAGGCGTCGCCCAGCCAAAGCCGCAAGCCTTCTGGAGCCAAGGCGAGGATCGCAAGCGTAATCGGGCACACCACCAGG